>JBDUAG010000278.1:0-5485 GCA_040004785.1 Burkholderiales bacterium
TAGCGGTACATGCCGCGGATCAGCGTCTCGGTGACCATGTGCTCGGTGTCTTCCACCTCGCGCCCGCCGAGTTCGGCCAGCGTGCGGTGGAAGGGCTTGGACTCGAAGGCCTGCTGCGAGAACTCGATCACCTCGCCGTCGTCGGCCGAGACAAAGCCGGCCGGGCCGAACAGGTTGGCCTGGCGCAGCCGGCGCTGCGTCATCTCTTCGGTGTCGTCCTCGAAGCCGAAGTGCGTCCAGACGAAGTCGAAACTGCCGTGACCGTTGGGCTGGATGTGACGTGTCGAGACGCTGTTGACTTGTTGCTGCAGGATCACGCTCGGGAAGATCGTCGTCATCACCGCGGTCGGGCCGCCCCACCAGGGCTCGGGCACGATGTCGAGGAAGCTCGGGTCGTTGAGCTGCATGCTCTCCTTGAAGCTCGACACCTGCGTCACCTGCTCGGACTTGCCGGCCGTGCCGCGCGTCGAGATCATGGCCGCGTGGCGGTGCTTCTCGTCCATGCGCAGCTGCGACTTGTTGTCGGCGCGCCAGAGGCCGAAGGTGACGAACCAGGTGTGCAGCAGGCCCGGGTGGTAGGGGTCCTTGATGTTCTCCTGCATCAGCTTCCAGTTGCCCGGAATGCGCTGGCGGTTGTAGCCGAGGATCTTCAGTTTGCGGCCGTTGAAGAGCCGGTCGAAGTAGCCGAGGATCGTCGCGCCGAGGAAGTCCTCGAGCGGCTCGACGTCGGGGTCGAACGAGGCGAAGACGACGCCGCCACGCGTGGCGACCTTCAGCTTGGTCAGGCCGTGCTCGCTGGTCTTGAAGTCGGCGGGCATGCCGCCGTGCACCTGTCCGTCCTGCTTCACGCCGCGCCGGAACGGCACGCCCTGCAGATCGCCCTTGAGCGTGTAGCTCCACTGGTGATACGGGCAGACGAACTCCTTGCGATTTCCATGGCGCTCGCGGCAGAAGCGCATGCCGCGGTGGGCGCAGACGTTCTCGACGACGCTGATGCCGCCCTCGGCGTCGCGGGTCATGATGACCGAGCGCTCTCCCACAGCAGTGCGCTTGAAGTCGCCCGGGTTCGGGACCTCGGCTTCAAGCCCGACATAGCACCAGTGGTCCTTGTAGAAGAAGCGCTCGAGCTCGCGCTTGTACAACTCGTCGCTCGTGTACGTCAGAAAGGGGATGCGCGAGGTCCCGTCGCTTTCCCATTTCGGCTCGGTCGGAAACACGGTCGATGTGTCGCTCATGCTTGTCTCCTGTGTCTTGTAGAACGGCGGTATCAGCCCTCGACGCGAACCTCGATGTCGCCAAGGCCGGCGATCGCGCCGCGCATCACGTCACCCGCCACCACGGCGTTCACGCCTTCCGGGGTGCCCGTCATGATGATGTCGCCCGGCTCCAGGGTCTCGTACTCGGAGAGATATGCAATGCACTCGGCGACGGACCAGATCAACTTGGCGACGTCAGAGGATTGGCGCGGCTGGCCGTTGACCTGCAAAGTGATCGCTGCCGAGGGCGGATGGCCGATCTCTTGCACCCGGTGGAGCGGACCGACTGGCGCCGACTTCGCGAAAGACTTGCCGAATTCCCACGGCCGACCCTTGTCCCGCGCTTCGAGCTGCAGGTCGCGGCGCGTCATGTCGAGGCCTACCGCATAGCCATACACATGCTCCAGGGCACTGCCGATGTCGATGTCACGGCCGCCCTTGTGGACCGCGACGACGAGTTCGATCTCGTGGTGGTAGTTCTTCGTCTTCGAGGGGTACGGGACGCTCGTCGGATGGGTGGCATCGACGACCGCGTTGGCCGGCTTCATGAAGAAGAATGGCGGCTCGCGATCCGGGTCCTTGCCCATTTCACGGGCGTGAGCGGCATAGTTTCGGCCGACGCAGAAAACGCGGTTGACCGGGAATCTGTCGTCCCGTCCTGCGACGGTGAGGGTGTGGAGCGGCGGGGCCTCGATGGCGAGCTTCATGGCGATGGTTCCTGGAAAGGTGAAGACTGATCAGAGGCGCTGCTCGCGCCACAGGCCAAGCGCTTGCTGCACCGGGCGATCGGAGAAACTGAACATGACGGTGTCACGATCTGCGCGCAGTTGCAGGGCGTGCCAGGACGGCACGACAAAAATATCGTTCTCGTGGAAACGCCAGCTTGCGCGGCCGACCTTCACTTCGCCGCCGCCTTCGAGGCACACGACCACCGTGCCGTCGGTCGAGCGCAGCGGCTTCGTCTCGAAGCCGGCCGGCAGCCGTTGGGCGAACGCGCCGATCGTCGGCATCGGCGACGCGCCGGTGGCGGGGTTCACGTAGCGCAGCTTGAAGCCGTGGTGAGCATCCGGCGTGCCGTGGGCGATGGCCTGCAGCGAGGCCCGAGTGCGCTCGAACGGGTAGACGAACACCCGCGTCGGGTCGGCTGCTTTCGGCGCATAGTCGATCGGCACCATGTTCGCGCCGTAGCGCGCGAGCGCGTCGCCTTCGGGTCGCAGTGGCTGCTGCGACGACTGCGCGCTCTTCTCGGCGAAGCCGGCGTCGAGGAAGCGCACGATCGGGATGTCGAGCCCGTCGAGCCACACGACGGGTTGATCACCGAGGTTGCCGTGGTCGTGCCAGGTCCAGGCCGGCGTGATGATGAAGTCGCCACGGTGCATCGTCGTGCGTTCACCGTCGACCGCCGTGTACGCCCCTTCGCCGTCGAGCACCAGCCGGAGCGCCGACTGAGTGTGGCGGTGGGCAGGCGCCACCTCGCCGGGAAGGATCAATTGCAGGCCAGCGTACAGCGACTGCGTGATGCACGACCGGCCCCGCAGGCCCGGGTTCTCGAGGATCAGCACGCGGCGCTCGGCTTCCTCGGCAGTGATCAGACGGCCGGCTTCCAGCACGTGTTCGCGCAGTTCGTCGTAGCGCCAGATCGCCGCCTGAGCGGGCGACTGCGGCTGGGTCGGAACGAGCGCGTGCAACACCTCCCACAGCGGCGTCATGTGGTTCGCGCCGATGCGCTCGTAGTAGGCAGCGCGTTCGCGCAGCGCGTCGGGGGAAGGCTTTGCGGCGTGCACGGAGCGCTCCTTCAGGTCGGTTGGGTGTAGAAGGCGTCGGCATAGATCCGCGCCGGGGCCATGCCCTTCTGGCGGGCGAGCACGGTGGCGGCTTCGACCATCGGCGGTGACCCGCACAGGTAGGCACGCCAGCCATCGAGATTGCCCAGGTCGTGTTCGATCACCTCGGTCACGAGGCCGCAGCGGCGCTCGCGCGGATCGCCGCCGGACGTGACGACGACGTGCAGCTTGAACGCCGGGTGCCTGCGCTCGATCTCCGCAAGCCAGTCGAGCCCATACACATCACGCGGCGATCGCACGCCGAAGTACAGGTGGATCGGGTTCGGCATGCCCTGCGCGATGGCGCCGCGCAGGATCGACAGGATCGGTGCCAGCCCCGTGCCGCCGGCGACGCACAGGACCGGGCCCTGATGCTTGCGGCGCAGATACGCGCTGCCGAGCGGCCCGCTGACGCGGACCGTGTCGCCGGGCTTCAACTCGTTGGCGACGTACCCCGACACACGGCCGCCGGCGACGACGCGGACATGAAACTCCAAGGTCGCGTCGCCGGCCACGCCCGCCATCGAGTAGGGCCGAACGTGCTCGGGCGTGAACTGAATTTGCGCGTATTGGCCCGGCGAGAACTCGAGCGGCTTGGCCGGTTTCAACACGACGCGCTTGATGTCGTGCGTCAGGGTCTCGACCGCCTGCACGGTCGCCTTGATGATGCGAGCCGGGTGCACGACGACCTCGTCGGGCTCGGGGATCTCGATCGTGCAGGGCTCGGTCAGGAAGGTCTGACAGGCGAGCACATAGGCGTCCTGACCGTCGAGCGGATTCTGCTGGATTCCGCCCGAGTCGAGCACATCGCCGGCGACCACGCGGCACCGGCAGGTGCCGCAGCGTCCCGCCATGCAGCTGTACGACATCGGCACTTGCGCGTTGCGCAGTGCTTCGAGCAGGTTCGCGCCGGGCTCGACGTCGATGACCTTTTGCAGCGGCTGAACAAGCACTTCCATGCCGGCATGTTCGGTGCCCAGGCCCGATCAGCCAATGGGATTTCGGATATAAGCCATATCACTCGCAGTGATATTTGATCGACTCAGGAGATGCGATGGAACTGCACGAACTCGATCTGAACCTGCTCGTCGTCTTCAACCAGTTGCTCGTCGAGCGGCGCGTGTCGAAGGTGGCTGACAGCCTGGGGGTGTCGCAGCCCGCGGTGAGCAACTCGCTTGCCAAGCTGCGCAAGCTGCTGGGCGACGAGCTCTTCCTGCGCACGCCGAAGGGCATGGAGCCCACGCCCTATGCGGACCAGCTCGCCGAATCGGTGAGCTATGCGCTGGCGATGATCCACAGCGGCGTCAACCAGCGCACCAGCTTCGAGCCGTCGAGCGCGCAGCGTTCGTTCACGATCGGCATGACCGACATCGGAGAGATCTACTTCCTGCCTGCGCTGATCGAGCGCCTGCGCCGCGACGCACCCGGCGTGACGCTCAGCACCGTGCGCAACACGACGGTCAATGTGCGCGATGAACTCGAAGCCGGCAAGGTGGACATCGCCATCGGCCTGCTGCCGCATCTGAAGGCCGGCTTCTTTCAGCGCCGTCTGTTCATGCAGAGCTATGTCTGCATGATGCGGCGCGGCCACCGGCTCGACAAGCGCAAGATCTCGCCGGCCGAGTTCTCCGCCGCCGAGCACCTGGTTGTCGTCTCGGCGGGAACCGGGCACGGCAAGGTGGACGAGTTGCTTCAGCGCAGCGGGATCGAGCGCACGGTTCGCCTGACCGTGCCCCACTACGTGAGCGTCGGCCACATCCTGCAGGGTTCCGACCTTGTCGCGACCGTGCCCGAACGCCTCGCGGATCGGCTGCTCGGCCCCTTCGGTCTGGCGAAGGTTCCGCATCCGGCCAAGCTGCCGGAGATTGCGATCAATGTCTTCTGGCATGCGAAGTACCACCGCTCGCCGGCCAACCGCTGGCTGCGCGGGGTGCTGTTCGAGCTGTTCAGCGACGCGAAGTCCGGCGCGACGAAGGGCGACTGAACCGACCTCGCGAGCGCGTTATGCAGTGCGATATATTTCGGGGTCGGATCAGCGATCAGGCCGGGTCGACCGAGCTTGCTTTCACCTGTCGGAACCTCGATGAACCCCACTTTGCTGCTGCGCCGCGTTGGTGCCTCGCTGCTCGTTCTGTTGTCCATGACCGCGAACGCCGCCGACCTGACCGTCTCCGCGGCCGCGAGCCTGACGAACGCCTTCAGGGAACTCGGCCCCGCGTTCGAGGCCGAGAACCCCGGCACCACCGTCGTCTTCAACTTCGCGGCCTCCGACGCGCTGCTCGCGCAGATTGCCAAGGGCGCGCCGGCCGATGTCTTCGCGTCCGCCGACCAGGAGGCGATGGACCGCGCCGATGCGCAGAAGGTGCTGGTCGCCGGCACGCGCCGCAACTTCGTCAGCAACTCGCT
>JBDUAG010000279.1:0-5461 GCA_040004785.1 Burkholderiales bacterium
GCGTGCTCGACCAGCCGCTGATCGAGAAGCTCGTCGACGTGATGCGCGGCGTCGTCCAGACCGGCACCGGCACGGCCGTGCGCACCGAGTTCGGTGTGCGCGGCGACCTCGCCGGCAAGACCGGAACGACGCAGAACAACACCGACGGCTGGTTCATGCTGATGAGCCCGAAGCTCGTGGCCGGCGCGTGGGTCGGCTTCAACGATGCGCGCGTCACGATCCGCAGCAACTACTGGGGCCAGGGCGGGCACAACGCGCTGCGGCTCGTCGGCTCGTTCTTCCAGCAGGGCCAGAAGGCCGGGCTGATCGACTCGCAGGCGGTGTTCCCGCAGGTCGTGCGCGATGCGCCGGTCGCGGATCTGCCAGCGGCGGCGTCCGATGCCTCGGGGCCGTCGCCGGATGCGGCGGCCTCGGCGCCAGTCTGGGTCGGCGACCGCTGACGAATCAGGGCACGCGGCGCCGGCGCCGAGTCACGGCGTGCCCGGCATCAGCAACAGCGCCGGATCGACCATCGCGCGGTTCAGGCTCACCGACCAGTGCAGGTGCGGGCCGGTGGCGCGGCCGGTCGCACCGACCGCCCCGATGACCGCGCCGATGGCGACCTCGTCGCCCACGCTCACGTTGATCGCCGACAGGTGGCAGACCATCGTCAGCAAGCCCGCGCCATGGTCCAGCCAGACCGTGTTGCCGTTGAAGAAGTAGTTGCCGGTGTCGATGACCCGGCCCGCGGCGGGCGCGATCACCGGCGTGCCTTGCGCCGCGGCGATGTCCATGCCGCTGTGCGGGTTGCGCGACTGGCCGTTGAACACGCGCCGCAGTCCGAACGAACTTGAGCGCGGCCCCGGCGTTGGCTGGCGCAGCAGCAGCGCGGCCGGCAGCGGCTCGCTGAACGTCGCGCCCACCTGCGCCAGGTGCGTGCGCTCGCGCTCGTAGCGCGCGAGGTCTTCCTTCGACAGATCGACCTGGCCGGGTGCGACGGTCAGACGCTGCTCCGCGTAGTGAAACGGCTTGACCTCGAACGACACGCTGGTGTGGGTGCCATCGCGGCGCTGCACGTCGAGTGCCGCGGGGCCCGGCTTCGCCGCGAGCGCGATGCCGACGACGGCGATCCATTGCGCGCCGTCGGGGACGACCATCACCGGCACGCCATTGAAGCGTGCGCTCGGCGCTTCGGTCGACGCGCCGAGCGCGATGCGCGCAATGCCGCCGGGCGCGAGGCGCTGTTGCGGCAGATCGATGGCGCCGGCCACCGTGGAGACGAGGCACAGCGCCGCGCTGGCGAGGGAACGAACGAGAAAATCGATAGGGGGCATGACCCCGAGTTTTACATGCCCCAACGCAGCGCCGGCGTGTGCACCGGCGTGTCCCACAGTGCGAGCATCGCGGTATCGACGGCGCTGACGGTGACCGAGCAGCCCGCCATCTCGAGCGAGGTCACGTACGAGCCGGTCAGGTGGCGCACCACCTTCACGCCGGCCTCGGTCAACACCTTCGTCGTCGCGTTGACCATCAGGTACAGCTCGAGCAGCGGCGTGCCGCCGAAGCCATTGACGAGCAGGATCACCTCCTGCCCGCGCGGCAGCGACAGGTCCTTCAGGATCGCGCCAGTGAGCTCCGCGGCGATCTCGTCCGCGCTGCCCAGCTTGACGCGCTTGCGGCCCGGCTCGCCGTGGATGCCGACGCCCATCTCCATCTCGTCGACGCCGATCTGGAAGGTCGGTTTGCCGGCTGCCGGCACGGTGCACGAGGTCAACGCCACGCCCATCGACGCGGTCGCCTTGTTGACCGCGTCGCCGAGCGTCTTCAACGCGGCCAGGTTGTCGCCGCGCTCGGCGGCCGCACCGACGATGCGCTCGACGATCAGCGTACCGGCCACACCGCGCCGCCCGGTCGTGTAGGTGGAGTTCTCGACCGCGACGTCGTCGTTGACGATCACGGTCGCGTTGTCGCGGTCCAGCATCTCGGCGGCCATCTGGAAGTTCATCATGTCGCCGGAGTAGTTCTTCACGATGAAGAGCACGCCGGCGCCGGTGTCCACCGCCTGGGCCGCGGCCAGCATCTGGTCGGGCGTCGGCGACGTGAACACCTGGCCGGGGCAGGCCGCATCGAGCATGCCGTGACCGACGAAGCCGGCGTGCAGCGGCTCGTGACCCGAGCCGCCGCCCGAGATCAGCGCGACCTTGCCGGGCTTCAGCGTCTTGCGCCGCACGAACTGGTGCGCCGTACCGAGCGCGACGATGTCGGCGTGCGCCGCGGCGAACCCGTCCAACGATTCGGTCAACACGGTGTCGACGTGGTTGATGAGCTTCTTCATTCGGTCACCTCTGGAACATGCGAAATGGGTTGCGCCGGCGCGGATTCACAGGCTGTCACAGACCGCGCCGATGATCAATGCCATCGAGCGCGACCCGGGGTCGACATGCCCGAGCGCGCGGTCGCCGAGAAACGAGGCCCGGCCCTTGATGGCGTCCATGTGCGCGGTGGCGTCCGAGCTGTCGATCGCGCACTGGCGCACGCGCGCGACCAGGTCGTCGCCGCCGGCGGCGAGCATGTGCTGGACCGGCGCGAGCACGTCGAGCAAGGTCTTCTGGCCGACTTCGGCCTTGCCGAGGCGCGTCAGCGCTTTGACGCCGGCCTCGACGCCGCGCGCCAGATCGGCTGCGGTCGGTGAGCCCGGCAGCTCCTTCGCCAGCGTGATCATCAGCGTTCCGAACACCGGGCCGGACGAGCCGCCGATCGTCGACATGCAGGTCATGCCCATCGTGCGCAGCGCGTCGTTGAGCGACTGGCCGGCCAGCTCATCGAGCTTGGCCTGGATCGCGAGTGCACCGCGGCGCATGTTCAGGCCGTGGTCACCGTCGCCGATGGCCTGATCGAGTGCGGTCAGCTCCTCTACGTGGTCGATCAATGTCTGCGTGACGTGGCGGATGAGTTCTGATTGGGTCATGGAGGTTCTCCCGGGTGACGGCCCACGGCTCAGGTGCGAACGCGCTGGCCGTCGGCGTCGAACCACAGTGGCTGCAACAGCTCGACGCTCACGGCCTCGCCGGGCTCGAAGCTCAGGCCGGTCGGCGCGGCGGTGATCAGTTCCTGGTCGGTGCCGTCGAGGCCGACATGCACCAGGTGCTGATCGCTCAGGCGCTCGACGCGGTGCACGCGCGCGCTGTGGCGGGCGAGGTTGGTCAGGTCGCGGTGCAGCCGCAGGTGCTCGGCGCGCACGCCGACCGTGAACGCCGTCGCAGGCGCGTTGATGCCGTTCAGCATCGCGCGCGGCACGAGGTTGATGCGCGGCGAGCCGAGGCGCGCGGCCACGTAGCTGCTCACCGGGTCTTCGTAGATCTGCTGCGGCGCGCCAACCTGCACCAGCCGGCCGCGTTCGAGCACGCCGATGCGCGTGGCCATCGTCAGCGCTTCGATCTGGTCGTGCGTCACGTAGAGCATGGTCGCGCCGAGGTCTTGCTGGATGCGCTTGAGCTCGAGCCGCAGGTCGTTGCGCAGCTTCGCGTCCAGCGACGAGAGCGGTTCGTCCATCAGGTACAGCGACGGGTCACGCACCAGCGCGCGGCCGATCGCGACGCGCTGCATCTGCCCGCCAGACAGCCTGGTCGCCGGGCTCTGCAACTTGTCGTCGATGCGCAGCATCTGTGCGACCTCGTTTACCTTGCGCCGGATGTCGGCGTCGGCGGTCGGATGAAGCGGCGAGCGCAACGGGAACGCGAGGTTGTCGTAGACGCTGAGGTGCGGGTAGAGCGAATACTGCTGAAACACGAAGGCCACGTCGCGCAGGGCCGGGGCGAGCGTGGTCACGTCGCGGCCGGCGATGTGGATGCGGCCGGCATCGGGCCTCTCCAGGCCGGCGACGACCCGCAGCGTCGTCGTCTTGCCCGCGCCGCTCGGGCCGAGCAGCACGATGAATTCGCCGCTGGCGATGTCGAGGTTCAGGTCGTGCACCGCCTCGACGCTGCCGAACTGCTTGGTGACGCCAGCCAGGCGCAAGTCAGCCATGACGGGCTCCGTTGCGGTGGACGAGCGGGTGATCGTCACGCGCGGTGCGCAGCGCGCGGCCCGAGGCGGTGTCGAACAGCGAGACCGCAGCGGCGTCGAACGCCAGGCCGACGTGATCGCCGCGCTTCGCCGGGCTGTTCACCGCGACCTTGGCGCGCAGCGTCGCGCCCTGCGCGGTGTTCAGCGTCACGATGCGGCTGGTGCCGAGGTATTCGGTGCCGAGCACCTCGGCGCGCAGCGCGGAGGCGTCGTCGAGGCGCACGTGCTCGGGGCGCACGCCGCAGAGCAGGGCGCGCGTCGACACCTCTTCGCGCAGTGCAGGCACCTCGACGTGCGCTGCGCCGATTTGCACCGCGCTCGCGCCGCTGGCGAGCGCCGCGTCGAAGGGCAGGAAGTTCATCGACGGCGCGCCGATGAAGTCGGCAACGAACACGCTCGCAGGGCGCTCGTAGACCTCCAGCGGTGCGCCGAGTTGCTCGATCACGCCGCGGTTCATGATCGCGATCGTGTCGGCCATCGCCATCGCCTCCATCTGGTC
Organism: Burkholderiales bacterium; assembly: GCA_040004785.1. Classification (GTDB taxonomy): domain Bacteria; phylum Pseudomonadota; class Gammaproteobacteria; order Burkholderiales; family Burkholderiaceae_C; genus LMDS01. The sequence goes on from JBDUAG010000279.1 coordinate 4,544, forward strand.
GTGCGTGACGTACACCGTGGTGGCTTTCAACCGATCGTGCAGTGCGCGCAGCTCGCGGCACATGACTTCGCGAAACTCGGCGTCGAGCGCGCCCAGCGGCTCGTCCATCAGGAACGCGAGTGGCTGGCGCACGATCGCCCGGCCGAGCGCGACGCGCTGGCGGTCGCCGCTGGACAGGCCGGACACGGGCTTGTCCAGCAGCTCGGTGATGCGCAGCGTGCGCGCGGCCTGCTCGACCTGTCGGTCGATCTCGGCGCGTGGCAGGCCTTGCGACAGCAGCGGGAACGCGATGTTCCGGCGCACGTTCATGTGCGGGTAGAGCGCGAACATCTGGAATACGAACGCGATGTCGCGCGCCGACGCGCGCTTGTAGCTCACGTCCTCGTCGCCGAGAAAGATCTGCCCGGAGGTTGGCAACTCCAGCCCGGCGATCATGCGCAACGTCGTCGTCTTGCCGCAGCCGGAAGGGCCGAGCAGGCAGAAGAACTCGCCGTCGCGCACCGTGAAGGTCGAGTCCTTCACCGCGGTGAACTCGGCGAAGGCCTTGTGCAGTTGCTGAACGCGGATCTCGGCCATGGTCACTCGGGGAATTTGGAGACGACCATGAACATCACGGTGCCGAACAGCGTGGTGAGGAACGACCAGGTGAACAGGATCATTGCGAGCGGCTGCAACATCATTACCAGGCCGACCGTGATGACGACGCAGGCCGCGACCTCCATCGGGCCGCGGCGCAGCCATTTCGGCCAGTTCTTCATTTGCGTACCGCGCCGAAGGTGATCCCGCGCAGCAAGTGCTTGCGCAACAGGATCGTGAAGACGAGGATCGGAATCAGGAACAGCGTGGTGCCGGCCGCCACCGCAGGCCAGTCCTGCCCGCCTTCGCCGATGATGATCGGGATGAATGGCGGCGCGGTCT
>JBDUAG010000280.1:0-5456 GCA_040004785.1 Burkholderiales bacterium
CTGGGGGGCCGAGCTCGGCCCCGACGAAACGCCGTTCGAGGCCGGGCTGCTGTCCGCCGTCAAGCTCGACAAGCCGGTCGATTTCATCGGCAAGGCCGCGCTGCTGCAGCGCCAGCATCAGCCGCTGCGCAAGAAGCTCGTCACGGTCGTGCTCGATGCGCCCGAGCCCTATGCGTGGGGCGGCGAAGCCCTGCTGATCGACGGCCGGCCGGTCGGCGAGCTGTCGTCCGTCGGCTGGAGCCCGAAGGCGAACGCCTGCGTCGCGCTCGCCTACGTGCGCGGCGAGGCGGCGCAGCGCCCGCACATCGGCACGCCGGTCCAGATCGACCTGTGGGGCGAGACCATTCCCGCCACCGCGTGGGACGTCTGGCCGCCGCGGCCCTGAGCGTCGCGCCGCCGGCGATCGCCTATATTGCGGCCATCTTTTGCGCTCACCGACCCTGGAGAACACCGCTGTGACGAACTCAATTGGCGTGATCGGTCTGGGCGCGATGGGGCTGGGGATGGCGGGTTCGCTGCGCCGCGCCGGCCACCTCGTGCATGTGTGCGATGTGCGCGCTGAAGCGGCCGAGGCCTTCGCATCTCAAGGCGGTGTCGTCTGCGCCACGCCGGCGGCGCTGGCCGCGCACTGCGAGGTGGTGGTCAGCGTCGTCGTCAACGCCGCGCAGACCGAAAGCGTGCTGTTCGGCGAGCACGGCGCGGCCGCCGCGATGCGGGCCGGCAGCGTCTTCGTGATGTGCTCGACCGTCGACCCGAACTGGTCGGTCGCGCTCGAGAAGCGCCTCGCCGATCTCGGCCTGCTCTACCTCGACGCGCCGATCTCGGGCGGCGCCGCACGCGCGGCCTCCGGCGAGATGACGATGATGACGGCCGGTCGGCCCGAGGCCTACGCCAAGGTCGGCACCGCACTCGACGCGATGGCGGCGAAGGTCTACCGGCTCGGCGACAAGGCCGGCCCGGGCAGCCAAGTCAAGATCATCAACCAGCTGCTGGCCGGCGTGCACATCGCCGCCGCCGCCGAGGCGATGGCGCTCGGCCTGCGAGAGGGCGTGGACGCCGCCGCGCTCTACGAGGTCATCACGCACAGCGCGGGCAACAGCTGGATGTTCGAGAACCGCATGGCGCATGTGCTGGCCGGCGACTACACGCCGCTCTCGGCGGTCGACATCTTCGTGAAGGATCTGGGCCTCGTGCTCGACACCGCGCGCGCCAGCAAGTTTCCGCTGCCGCTGTCGGCCACCGCGCACCAGATGTTCATGCAGGCCTCGAGCGCCGGGCATGGGCGCGAAGACGACTCGGCGGTGATCAAGATCTTCCCCGGCATCACGCTGCCGCCGAAGAAAGCGGCATGAGCAGCGCCCTGCTCGGCTGCATCGCCGACGATTTCACGGGGGCCACCGATCTCGCCAACAACCTCGTGCGTGCCGGCATGCGCACGGTGCAGACGATCGGCGTGCCGGACGACGACACCGCACCGCTGCAGGCCGACGCCATCGTCGTCGCGCTCAAGTCACGCACGATCGCGCCGGCAGACGCGGTCGCGCAATCGCTCGCCGCGCTGCGCTACCTGCAGCGCCAAGGCGTGCAGCAGGTCTACTTCAAGTACTGCTCGACCTTCGACTCGACGCCGCAAGGCAACATCGGCCCGGTCACCGAGGCGTTGCTCGATGCGCTCGGCAGCCGCTTCACGATCGCCTGCCCGGCCTTTCCCGAGAACCAGCGCACCGTTTTCAAGGGCCACCTGTTCGTCGGCGACCAGTTGCTGAGCGACAGCGGCATGCGCGATCACCCGCTGACACCGATGCGCGACGCCAACCTCGTGCGCGTGCTGCAACAGCAGACCGCGCGCAAGGTCGGCCTGGTGGCTTACGACGTGGTCGCTCGCGGCACGCAGGCGGTGCGCGCGCGCTTCGAGGCGCTGCAGGCCGACGGCGCGGCGATCGCGGTCGTCGATGCAATCTCGAACGACGATCTGTTGCGCATCGGCCCCGCGTTGGCCGGCATGCCGCTGGTCACCGCCGGCTCGGGCATCGCGATCGGCCTGCCCGGCAACTGGGGCCTGAGCGGCGCGCGTGCAGCCGACACGCTGCCACCCGCCTCCGGACTGCAGGCGGTGGTCTCGGGCAGTTGCTCGGTCGCGACCAACGCGCAGGTGCAGCACTTCATGCACGCCGGTCGGCCCGGCTTCGCGATCGACCCGCTGGCGCTCGCCGCGGGCAACGATGTGGTCGGCGACGCCCTCGCCTGGGCCGCTCCGCAACTCGCCGCCGGGCCGGTGCTGGTCTACGCCACCGCCGAGGCGTCGGCCGTGAAGGCGGTGCAGCAGCAACTCGGCGTGGCCGCCGCCGGCGAAATGGTGGAACGCGCGCTCTCGGCGATCGCGGTCGGTCTCGTCGAGCGCGGCGTGCGCCAGCTCGTCGTCGCGGGCGGCGAGACCTCGGGCGCGGTCGTGCAGGGCTTGCACATCCGACAGATGACGATCGGCCCGCAGATCGACCCGGGCGTGCCGTGGACGGCCGCGCGGTCGAGCGCGTGCTCCGGCGAGCCGCTGCACCTGGCGCTGAAGTCCGGCAACTTCGGCAGCACCGACTTTTTCAGCAAGGCCTTCGACCGGATCGCACCGAGATGAGCAGCGCACTGCGCGACGAAATCTGCCGCACCGGCGCCTCGCTGTTCGCGCGCGGCTACGTGCATGCCACGGCCGGCAACATCAGCGTGCGCACCGACAGCGGCTTCCTCATCACGCCGACCGACGCCTGCCTCGGCGCACTCGACCCGGCGCGGCTCGCGGAAGTCGATGTGCACGGCGCGCAGCTTGGTGGCGACCGCGCCTCCAAGACGCTCGCGCTGCATCGGCGCATCTACGCGGCCGACCCGCAAGCGCGCTGCGTGATCCACAGCCACTCGACGCACCTCGTGGCGCTGACGCTGGCCGGGGTCTGGAGCCCTGACGACATCGTGCCGCCGATCACGCCCTACTTCGTGATGAAGGTCGGCCACGTGCCGCTGATCCCGTACCACCGCCCCGGCGATCCGGCCGTCGGCGACGCGGTCGCGCAGCGCATCGTCGCGATGCGTGAGCGCGGCACACCGATCCGCGCGGCGATGCTCGACCGGCTCGGGCCCAACGTCTGGCAGGCCTCGCCGGCCGCGGCGAGCGCGGTGCTCGAAGAGCTGGAGGAAACCGCGCGCCTGTGGCTCATGGCACGGCCGGCGCCGCTTTCGGAGGCTCAGATCGACGAACTGCGGCGCGAGTTCGGGGCGTGCTGGTAGGGCTGGCAGGCCGAGGCGGCGCTGACAGCCACAGCAGCAGCACGGCCATCAGCACCGGCACGTTCTTGACCAGCGGCGCGCAGTGGTCGAGCGTGAGTTCGGGCATGTTGAACGCGGCCGTCAGGCCGTAGCCGATCACCGCGCCGCTTTGCACCGCGTAGAGCCACGGCGACGGCCGCACCAGCGTCAGCGTGCCCAGCGCCAGGTTCAGCACGCACGAGGCGACCAGCGCCGCGACACCGGCGCGGCCCTCGAACCCGCAGCGCGCCAGCAGGTGCAGCACGCCAGACTGCGCCGGCAGCAGCGCGCTGATCAGCGCGGTGTAGATCCACATGAACGCAAGCGCACCGCGCACGCCCCAGGCCAGCGGCGGGCTGATGTGCACGCGCAGGTCGATCAGCGGTTCGGGTCGTGTCACAGCCAGGCCGTGCGCCAGCGTGCTGGGCGCTCGGCCGAGCAGCGCCGGCAGCGCGTTCGAGACCGTCACGCTGCCGCGCTCCAGCATGCGCAGCGTGTCGCGGCTGAAGACCTTCTGCGGCAGAACTTCGGCGACAAGTGCGCCGAGCTTCATCAGCACCATCGGCACCGGCAGCCAGACGGCGTCGCCCAGGCCTTGTGCATGGCGGTAAGCGGCGAGCATCTCGCGGTAGCCGAGCGGGGTCGGCCCGGCGATCTCGTGCGTGCCCTTCGCCGCGTCGGGCTGCTCGAGCAGGCGCACCATCGCCTCGGCCAGCTCGAACACGTGCACCGGCTGCACACGCTGCCGGCCGCGCCCGGGCAGGCTGATGACGGGCAGGCTGGCGAGCGTGGCGAACAGGCGCGCGCTCTGGCTGCCCGGCCCATACACCAGCGATGGCCGCAGCACCGCGCCATCGAACGGCAGCGCGCCAAGCGCGTCGTCGGCCAGCAGCTTGCTGTGCAGGTACGGCGTCGCGAGGCTCTGCGACTCGCTGCCCACGCCGAGCGCGGAGACCTGAAGCACGCGCGTCACACCCGCCAACGCGGCGCCGCGAAACAACTCGATCGGCCCGAGCGAATGCACGCGCTCGAAGCTGTGGTCGCGTGCTGGGATCAGGATGCCGACGCAGTTCACGACCGCTTCGATGCGCTGCGCGCGCAGGCGCTGCGCCCACACAGGCGGCTCGACCACTTGCATGAAATCGAGCCGCAGGCTGTGCGGCCCGTCGCTCACCCCACGCGCGCCCGCCACCACCTGATGCCCCCGCGCGCGCAGCGCGTTCGCGACCGCTGCGCCGACGCAGCCGGTGGCCCCGCAGACCAGAACTCTCATGACGATCTCCCGTGATCGGCGCCATCCGCCGCCGTGCGGCACGCGCCCGCGCTGCACTCGCGCATCGCGGTCGCGACACGGCGCGCGCGCTGCGCCCGGATCGCGTTGATCAGTGGCGCCGCGGCCGCCGAGATGCGCCGCCGATGGCGCGCGAACAGCCGGTAGCCGAGATCGAATGCCGGCCGCAGCGGTGCCCAGCCGGTCGGGCGCATGACCCAGCCGAGGCCGGCCGCCGCGTAGGCCAGGCGCAGCACCTCGACCCCGACGATCACGCTGCCGTCGGGCCGGATGCCGTGGATCTCGGCATCGACGGCGTCGAAACGCAATCCGTAGCGAGCGGCGTCGAATCCGGGCTGCGAGATGTCGACGAACAGCAGGCGGCCGTCGCTGCTGCGCTCGCACAGGTGATCCATCTCCAGCGCACAGACCGGGCATTGCGCGTCGTACAGCAGGGTCAGCGGGTAGGTGGCAAGCATCTTCTTCTCCGGTAATTTCTGTAGAGACAGAATTTGATGGTCAAAAAAACTCAGGACGAGATCAGCTTCTTGATCTTGGCGCCGAGCTTGAGCACCTTGGTCAGGGTCGCGGTGTCGAGCTTGAGCATCTCGTCGCTCCAGACCGTCAGCGTTTCCAGCAGCTCCAGCGTCTCGCGCAGCCGCAGCCGCGCCTCGGCCGGCTCCTTGCTGATCGACGGTTCGGCGAGCAGGCCGCGCAGCACCTCGACGGTCGGCGCGATCTCGCGGCGTTGGCGCTCGCGCACGATGGTGCGCAGCAGCTCCCACACCTGCGTCGAGCTCTCGAAGTGATCGCGCCGGTCACCGGCGAGATGCACCAGCCGGATCAGGTTCCAGCCCTGCAGCTCGCGGATGCTGTTGCTGACGTTGGAGCGCGC
>JBDUAG010000281.1:0-5452 GCA_040004785.1 Burkholderiales bacterium
CAGGACGACCGCGAGGCCTACAGCACGCTCAACATGGGCGCCGGTTTCGCGATCTTCGTCGCCGCCGCCGATGCCCAGCGCACGGTGGAGGTGGCGCGTGCCCAAGGCATCGAGGCGCTGATCGCCGGCGTCGTCGAGGCCGGTCCGAAGGAATTGCTGATCGAGCCGCTGAACATCCGCTTCGGCAACGACGACCTGAACCTTCGTTGACATGGCCGAATTCTCCGATCGGCGCCGCCTGATCGCCGCGCTGATCAGCGCCGCGGCATTGTTCCTCACCGCCTGCGCAGGCACGCTGCCGCAGGTCGAGCGCACGGCCTCGCGAGCGCGTGTCGCCGCTCCCGGCACGGCGCTCGTCGAGACGGTGCGCGCGGCCCAACTGCCGGTCGACGAAGCCGGTGTCTGGCCGCTGCTGCAGGCCAACTTCGCGCTCGATGCGCGCCTCGCGCTGATCGCCAACGCGAGCACCTCGCTCGACCTGCAGTACTACCTGATCGCTGACGACCCGACCGGTCGCAGCATCCTGCGCGCGCTGCGCGAGGCCGCGCTGCGCGGCGTGCGCGTGCGGCTGCTGGTCGATGACCTCTACACCAACGACCTCGACCACCTGCTGCTCGGGCTGGCCGCCACGCCCAACGCCGAAGTGCGGCTGTTCAACCCGTTCGTGACGGCGCGCGAATCGTCGCTGCGCCGGCTGATTGCGCTGGCACGGGACTTCAAGCGCCTCAACCACCGCATGCACAACAAGCTGTTCATCGCGGACGGCGCGATGGCGGTCGTCGGTGGGCGCAACCTCGCAGACGAGTACTTCTTTCGCGGTGCCCAGGCCAATTTCATCGACTTCGACCTGCTGCTCGCCGGCAGCGTCGTGCCCGAGCTGAGTGGCTGGTTCGACCTCTACTGGAACAGCACGCAGGTGTATCCGGCGCAAGACATCGCGCGCGCCTCGGGCCGGGTGCCGCAGACCCAGGACGAACTGCTGCAGCGCTTCGACACGGTCACGCGCGCCGACCCGCCGACGGAGCCGCCCGCGGGCAACGACTACTTCGGCGCGCCGGCGCTGAGCCACGCGCTGACCACCGGCCGCGTTCCGCTGATTGCGGCGCCCGGCAATGCCTTCGCCGACTCGCCCGACAAGATCGACCCGGCGAACCACAGCATCGCCACCAGCGACACGCTGACGCACCGCTTCCTGCTTCAACTCAGCGATGCGCGACGTGAGGTCGATCTGTTCTCGCCCTACTTCATCCCCGGCGCCGAGGCGCTGGAGCGCATCGCCAAGCTGCGCGCCGACGGCGTGAAGTTGCGCGTCGTCACCAACTCGCTCGCCGTGAGCGACGAGCCGCTGGTCAGCATCGGCCTCGAGAAACACCAGCCCGAGCTGCTGCACATGGGCGTCGACCTGTACGAGCTCAGCTCGACCCGCCTCAAGCTCGACACCACGCTGCGCGGCCTGCTCGGCACCTCCACCGGGCGGCTGCACGCCAAGCTGGGGCTGATCGACCGCGACATCGTGCTGGTCGGCTCGATGAACCTCGATCCGCGTTCCGCGAACATCAACACCGAGATCGGTGTGCGTGTCGAGAGCCCGCGGCTCGCCGAGATGATCCTGAGCGGCTTCAAGGTCGACTCGCTGGCCGGTGTCTACCAGGTCAAGCTGCGGCCGAACGGCGCCGGCGTGCGCTGGGTCGCGGTGGACGGTGCCACCACCGAAGAGACCGATGTCGATCCGGATACCAGCCTGTGGCAGCGCCTGCGTTTGATGCTGCTGTCGTGGTTCGTGCCGGAGAACCAGCTTTAGATAGAATACGAACCGACGGGCCTCCTCGCATGGAAGCGCGGCCAACCGGGTCAGGTCGGGAACGAAGCAGCCCCAACCGTTGCAACCAGTGCCGAGATCAGGCTCGTCAACCTTCTTCGCGGCATCGAGATCAGGCGGCCTGCTTGAACGCCATCACGGCCTGGTTGCGCAGCGTGCGCAGCAGCGACAGTTCCTTCTCGCCCAGCTCGATCCCGCCAGGCGTCGCCTTGTCGGCGTAGATCAGCGCGAACGGCGCGCCCTTCACCTGCATCGGCAACAACAGGAACGCCGGGGCATTCACATGCTGACGATACCAGCCCGGCAGACGCGCCGCGATGCTGCCGACGGTCGCGTCGGTGATCAGCGTGTCGGCACCCTTGACGCACACGGCCGTGAACAGGTCGGCCGCGGAATTGAGCGGCACCTTGAAGTTCGCCGCCACCGTCTCGGCGCCCTCGCCCAGCCCGAAGCGGCCGCTCAGCATCTGGGTCTTCGGGTCGCGCAGGCAGAAGATGATTCGGCGAAAGCCGAGCGCCCGGAACATGGTCTCGAGGATCATGCGCAGCACGTCGTTGAGCTTGAAGTTCTCGACCATCGTGTTGGTGATGTCCTGGATGCCCGCGGCGAGCACCTCGGTGGCGTTCTCGAGCGCGCTGCGAGGCGCCTGCATCTCGATCGTCAGCGTGGCCTGCAGCGAGTGCGGCGTGAGCGAATCGTGTTCGGCGATCGTCGCCTGCGCATCGCGCGCGGCGGGTGACGCAAACAGCCGCCGCGCCGGCGATTGCGCCGAAACCTGCAGGTTCATCGCCCGCGCCATCTGCACGAGCTTTTGCTGCGCCACTTCGGCGGCGGCTTCGATCTCGGCCACGCTCATGCCGAGCGCGCGCGCATGGCGTTTGGCGACCGCCGCGACGCGTGCCTTCGCGTGCTCGGGCTCGCTTCGCAACAAGGTGTCGGTGATCTGGTTCGCCGCGAAGGTGAGCCAGCGCAGCTTCTCGACCGCATCGACCGGCTCGCGCCCGGGCGGCTCGCCGCTCGGCTTGCGCATGCAGCTCTGCAGCGCAGCTGGCAGGCCCCAGGTCTTCGCGACGCCGAGCCCGAGCGCCTCGAAGCTCAGCCCGAGCACGCTGATCGACGCCGCGTCTTCGCTGGTCGCGATCGACGCCACGCCCGACCCGCCCTGCCCGCTGCCGGCGACGATGCCACGCACCTGGCGCGCCTCTTCGGGGAAGTAGTACTCAGTCAACAACCGGCCGAGGTTCTGGAACATCGCGCCGATGAAGGCCTCTTCGCTCGCGCGCACCGCCGCGCCGAGTTCGCTGGCGAGCATGCCGGCCATCAGCGAGCGCAGGAACTCTTCCTTCAGCTGGTTCGCATGCGCCTTGTCGTGCATGTGCTCGAGCAGCACCAGGCTCATCGCCATATTGCGAATGCCCGAGAACCCGATCACCGCGACGGCGCGCGAGACGGTGCTGATATTGCCGCCGGCGCTCGAGAAGTGGGCAGTGTTGACCATGCGCAACAGCTTGTTGGTCAGCGCCACGTCCTTGAGAATTTCGCTCGACAGGCTTGCCAGGCTTTCGTTCTCGGAATTGGCAACGCGCTGGATGCGCGCGACCGAGTCCGACAGCGCCGGGAAGTCGCTCTTGTGGCGCATGCGGCGCAGCAGGAAGTCCAGCGCGCCGCTGCCCTGGACGGCCGCACCGGACGCCGCGTCCGCGGCCACGGGGACCGGCGCCAACCAGCTCTTCAGCGCGTCGCGGAACGCCGCCGCGCTCGGCCAGCGCCGCGCCGGGTCACGCTCGATCGCGCGCTCCAGCACGCGCCGCAAGACGTCGTCGACTTCCGACGACAGGCCCTCGGGCAAGACCAGATCGACGCTGGCGACGCGGTGCATCGCGCGGTACGGATCGCGCTCGTTGATCAGCCGCGTGCCGCTGAGCAGTTCGACCAGCACGATGCCGGCCGAGAACACGTCCATCGCCGCCGTCGGCAAACCACCCTGCGTCGCCTCGGGCGACATGTAGCCGGGCGTGCCGACGACTTGGTCGAGGTTGCCAGGGTCGTGCAGCCGTGCGGCGATGCCGAAGTCCATCACGCGGGCCCGGCCGGCGCCGTCGATCAGGATGTTCGATGGCTTCAGGTCGCGGTGCACGACACCGCCGGCATGGGCGGCTTCGAGCGCGTCCAGCACGCCGAGCAGCATTGCCACGGCCTGGGCCGCGGGCAGCGGCCCTTGCGCCTTCGCGTGCTGCGCCAGCGTGGGCCCCGGCACGTATTCGAACACCAGGTACGGCTGCTGCTCGTGCACATCGGCCTCGAACACCGGCACGATGTTCGGGTGCGTCAGGCGACTCACGCTGCGCGCCTCCTGCAGCCACTGGTTCACGGCGAACGGGTCGGACGCGGCCTCGGCACGCATCAGCTTGACAGCGACCTCGCGCTCGAGGCGGGCATCGAAGCCCAGCCACACCGTGGCCTGCGCGCCTTCTCCCAGAATACGCTTGAGCTCGAATCGACCCAGCATCATGAGGTGGCAGGCCTGCGCGCAGCGTCGGCGTCTTGATCGGTTGGGATGGTGCGTGCGCTGACCGGCATCTTCGTTCCCGTGCGCAGCGCCCCGCGGGCTGCCTGCAACGCGTCGTTCAAATCCTTGGCGTTGATGTTGAGTGCGCGTGCATAGCGCATCGCCACCTGGTTGATCGCCGCGACGGCGCGTGCACCGGTCAGGCTGGTCACCGCATCAACGGCCTCGTTCGCCGCGCTCGCCGTCAGACGCAGCACGTCGGCGTCGGAATCGGGCTTGCGCACCGGCGCATCGGTGGGCAGGCGCCGCGCCATGTGCATCACGTCGTCGCCCAGTCCCCATTGGCGTTCGACCACGGCACCCAACGCTTCGATGTCGACCCCCAGCACCGCGAACGCGGCCGCCGTTTCGCTCAGGCCCGGTTGCTCGGGCGCGCCGGTCTCGCGGTTCGCAGGGTTCGGCTTCATCAACTGCTGGATCTGCTCGGCCTCGTCGGCGAAGTGGTAGCGCACCATCAGGCGGCCAAGGTTCTGCAGCATCGCGATCAGGTACACGACCTGGGCGTCGTAGCCGGCCGGGCGCAGCGCCTGCGCCGTGTGGCCGACCAGCCGGACGCGGTCGAGCGTCACTTGCAACGCGGCGGCCTGGGTTTCGTTGAGCGGGCCGGGCCAGGCGCGCAAGGTGTTCGCGGCGAGCCGCACGCCGTTGACACCGATCAGCGAGATGATGCGGCGCAGCGTGAGCACCGGGCCGTTGCCCTGGATCTGCGTGCCCTGCACCTGCGCGGAGTTCAGCGTGCGCAGCAACTCGAAGCTGAGCGCCATGTCGTCCAGCACCTGGTCGGCGATCTCGTCGGTGCGCTGGCTCTCCAGGCTGGTGACGCGCGCGACGCGCGACGCCAGACCGGGCAAGGCGGGCAGATGCCCGACGCTGCGCAACCGATCGACCAGCAGGCCGAGCGGGCCACCGCCGTCGTCCGACTGGGCTTCGAGCCACCCGGCGAGCGCGCCCAGCAAGGTGCGGGCGTTCTGGTAGCGCAGCCGCTCCTGGCCGGAGGTGCAGCGGTTCGCGATCGCGCGCAACGCCTCCGAGATCGGCAGCGGCGTGCTCCACGGCAGGCGCAC
>JBDUAG010000282.1:0-5431 GCA_040004785.1 Burkholderiales bacterium
AAGCGGCCGGCGAACGCGTTCTCGCCGACCACCTGCATCGCGGCGATGTCGAGCCAGTAGAAGAGCGGCGGCTTGTGGAAGAACGGCAGGCCGTCGAGCATCGGCACCAGCAGGTCGTGGTGCAGCATCGCACGTGCGACCTCGGCGTAGCGACCCTCGTCCGGCAGCAGCAGCGGGCGCAGGCCGAGCGTGGCGAGCAGCCACAGTGCGAGCAGACCGAGCAGCGCGGGCACCGACTGCCATCGGGGCGTCGCGCCTTGCTGCCGGGCGGCGCTGGCGGCAGGGGCGTCGAGGCGGTCGGTCGGAGGGGCGGGCATCGTGGCGGGTCGGCGTTCGGGCGGGAGATTAGACCATCCGACCGCGCCCAAGGTGGGGCTCGGCACAGGGACACTGCGGCCCGCCTAGGATCGTCTGCATGGATGTTTCCCTGCCGACGTTGCGCGAGTTGCCGCTGTTCCCGCTGAACACCGTGCTGTTCCCGGGCGGCGTGCTGCCGTTGCAGATTTTCGAGATCCGCTACCTCGACATGATCGGCCGGCGCCACAAGTCGGGCGAGCCGTTCGGCGTGGTGTGCCTGAGCCGGGGCAGCGAGGTCCGGCAACCGGCGGGCGGCCCGAGCGGCGACGCTTTCGCGCACGAGGCGTTCCATCAGGTCGGCACGCTGGCGCACATCGACTCGCTGGAACGGCCGCAACCCGGGTTGGTGGTGGTCCGGTGCTCTGGCACGCAGCGCTTCCGGATCACGCGCAGTGCGCAGCAGAAGTACGGGCTGTGGGTGGCCGATGTGGAGCTGCTCGCCGACGATGCGCCGGTGTCCGTGCCCGACGACATCGCGTTCACCCGCGCGGGCCTGCAGGGGCTGCTGCGCCAGATCGAGCACAGCATCGAGCACAGCGGCGAGGCGGGCACCGAGCCGCCGCTGCGCAAGCCCTACCGCTGGGACGATTGCGGCTGGCTCGCCAACCGCTGGTGCGAGTTGCTGCCCATCGATACCGCGCTGAAGCAGCGCTTCATGGCGCTCGACAGCCCGGTGCTGCGGCTCGAGCTGGTGGCCGACACGCTGGGGCAGATGGGGTTCGTGCTGCCGGAGTGAGCGGACACTAGGCGCTCAATCGACTTTCGCGCCGGACTCCTTCACGACCTTCGCCCACTTGACCGTCTCGGAGGCGATGAACTTCGCGAACTCGGCCGGCGGCTGGCCGCCCGGGATCGCGCCCTGCGACAGCAGCCGCTCCTTCAGCGCCGGCAGCTGCAGTGCCTTGGCGGTTTCCTGCTGGACGCGGTTGACGATGTCGGACGGCGTGCCCGCCGGCGCGAGCAGGCCGAACCACGAACTCGCGTCGAAGCCTTTCACCGCGCCGCCGCTCTCGGCGATCGTCGGCAGGTCGGGCAAGGCGGCGCTGCGCTGCGCGCTCGTCACTGCCAGCGCCTTCAGCTTGCCGGACTTGATGTGCGGCATCGCCGAGGGCAGGTTGTCGAACATCAGGTCCATCGCGCCCGACATCAGCTCCAGCAGCGCCGGGCCCGAGCCGCGGTACGGGAAGTGCAGCATGTACGTGCCCGTCATGCTCTTGAACAGCTCGCCGGTGAGGTGGATCGAGGTGCCGTTGCCGCTCGACGCCATGTTCAGCTTGCCCGGATTGGCCTTGGCGTAGCGGATCAGGTCGGCCACGCTGTTCACGCCGTAGGCCTGCATCTTGGCCGGGTTCATCACCAGCACGTTCGGCACGCCGGCGACCAGCACGATCGGCGCGAAATCCTTGGCCGGGTCGAACGGCATTTTCGGGTACAGCGCGCGGTTGATGGCCTGCGTGCCGACCGTGCCCATCAGCAGGTTGTAGCCATCGGGCGCCGACTTGGCGACCATGTCGGCGCCGATGTTGCCCCCGGCGCCGGCGCGGTTGTCGATCACGAAGCTCTGACCGAAGGTCTTGCTCAGCTCGGGCGAGAGAGCGCGCGCCAGGAGGTCGGTGGTGCCCGCGGGTGCGAACGGCACGACGATGCGCACCGGCTTGGTCGGCCAGCTCGATTGCGCCCACAGCGACGCGGCGGGGAACAGGCCTGCGCTGACGAGCAGCTGGCGGCGGCGGATGGGATGCATGGGAGCCCTCGGGGAAGCACGATCCGCGCAGTGTCTCGCGCGGGCTGCGGTCAACGCAGAGGGCTTGTCCCGATCCGACGAAATGAAGCCCCTCGGCCGATGAGTACATCGGCCGATCCCCCGGGGGGATGCGCGCCGGCTTGGGGCGGCCCGGCGCTCGGCTCGCGAATAGAAAGAAGGGAAGCGGGACAGTCTGTTGTCAGGGCTCGCTCTCGACTCCGCCCGGACCTGCCCGCTCCCCTCAGGACTTCAGGTTCGTCCTTGGAACTGGTGATTGCTCAACGCCTGGTGGCCGCCACGGGCCGCAGGAACAGCGACAGTTGCGCCGGTGCGTGCGCGGTCTGCAACACGCGGAAGGGTTGGCGCTGGGTCTGGGCCAGCGCCGGCGTGCGGCGCTCGGGCAGGACCCTGGTGGCTTCGCGACGAGTGACAGGGGCGGCGCTGCTGTTCATCATGACTCCCACGAACTCGCGAGCGGGCCGGTGACGGGAAGCAGCACGCTGGCTGCGTGGCTCATCCAGTCGCTCAGCGCCGGCGCGCTCGGCAGCCGCGGCGATGCGGACTGCGTCAACCGCAGCATCGACGAGGCGCCGCCACGGCAACTCGGGTTGGCGGGCCGGCCGCGCCGGGGGGCGGTGCTGGAACTGGTGCGGGCAGTACGGTTCAGCGGCATGGCAACGACGTCCTTTAGGTGCTCGGTCCGAGGGCGTGTCTCGGATGCTGTGCACACACAAGCGCAACGTCTGTGCCAAGGTGTTCGGAGCCATCGGTAGGGGGTGCGCGACAAAATTTGACTTCAATTTGAAGCGCCGCACACGAAAAATGACGCAAAACGTAAAAGATGCGTTACAGGCTCGACCGGATTCGTCGGGTGATGCAGTGCGCGAGGAGGGATCAAGCCGCCGCCCGATACCCGCGCGGAATCGCCCCCAGCAAACGCCGCGTGTACTCCTGCTTTGGCGCATCCAGGATCTCCTCGACGCCGGCCTGTTCGACGACTTCGCCGTCTTTCATCACCAGCACCTCGTCGGCCATGAAACGAACCACGGCCAGATCGTGGCTGATGAAGATGTAGCTCAGCCCCAGCTCGTCCTGCAGGTCCTTCAGCAGGTTCAGCACCTGCGCCTGCACCGACACATCGAGCGCGCTGACGGCTTCGTCGAGCACCAGCACTTCCGGATCGAGCGTGAGGCAGCGCGCGATCGCGACGCGCTGGCGTTGGCCGCCGGAGAACTCGTGCGGGTACTTGTCCATCGCCGCGTCGTCGAGACCGACCTTCGCCAGCAGCGCCCTGGCGCGCGCCTCGCGCTCCTCCGAATCCTTGCCGACGCCGTGGATCGTCATCGGCTCGATCAGCGTCTGGCCGACCGTGAAGCGCGGGTTCAGTGACGCATACGGGTTCTGGAACACGACCTGGATGCGTTTGCGCATCGGCAGCATCTCGGCCTTGCTCAGGCGCAGCAGGTCGATGCCGTCGAACGTGACCTGACCAGTCACCGGCCCGCCGCTGGGCTCGTGCAGACGCAGCAGCGCGAGGCCCATCGTCGTCTTGCCCGAGCCCGATTCGCCGACGACGCCGAGCGTGTGACCCTGACGCAACTTGAACGTGGCGCCCTTCACGGCGCGGAACTCCTTGCGGCCGAACACGCCGCTCTGGAGCCAGAAGCTCTTCGTCAGCGCGCTCGCCTCGATGATGACGCGCGCGTTCGGATCCTTGGCCTTGAAGCGGGTGCCGGCGGCTCTCCCGGCAATGTGATCGTCGATCACCATCAGGCGCGAGTCGCGCTGCTCCAGCGTCGGTCGGCAGGCGAGCAGGGCCTTGGTGTAGGCGTCCTGCGGGTTCGCGAAGATGCCGGCCACGGCGCCCTGTTCGCGCACGCTGCCGCCGCGCATCACGACGACGTGGTCGGCGATCTCGCCGACCACGCCGAGGTCGTGGCTGATGAACAGCATGCTCATGCGGTAGCGCGACTTGAGCCCGGCGAGCAGCTCCATGATCTGGCGCTGGATCGTCACGTCGAGCGCGGTGGTCGGCTCGTCGGCGATCAGCAGCTTGGGCTCGCAGGCCAGCGCCATCGCGATCATCACGCGCTGCTGCTGGCCGCCCGAGAGCTGGTGGGGGTAGGCCGACAGCCGCCGCTTCGGCTCGGGCATGCCGACCTCCTGCAGCAGCGCCTCGGCGCGTTTCATCGCGTCGCGCGCGTTCAGCCCGAGGTGCTTCATCAGCGGTTCGCAGATCTGCTGGCCGACCGTGAACACCGGGTTCAGCGAGGTCATCGGGTCCTGGAAGACGCAGGCGATCTCGCGCCCGCGCAGCTTCTGCAATTCGCTCAGCGGCGTGGCCAGCATGTCGCGGCCCTGGAACGTGATCGCTCCGCTGCGCTCGGCGTTGTCGGGCAGCAGGTTCAGGATCGACATCGCGGTCACGCTCTTGCCCGAGCCCGATTCGCCGACCAGCGCGATCGTGGTGTTCTCGGGCACGTCGAAGCTGACGCCCTTGACGGCTTCGAAGCGTTGCACGACGCCGTGGGTCTTGCCGGTGCGGAAGGCGACCCGCAGGTCCTTGATGGAAAGCAGCATCTTCTTATTCCAGCCCGCGCAGTTTGGGATCGAGCGCATCGCGCAGCGCATCCGTCATCAGCGAAAACGCGGTCACGAACACCGCCATCAGGATCGTCGCCGCGGCGAGCTGCCACCAGTGGCCAAGGATCAGCTCGCTCTGCGCTTCCGAGAGCATCGTGCCCCACGACACCTGGTCGACACCCACGCCCAGCCCGAGGTACGACAGGATCACCTCCGACTTGATGAAGCCGACGACGTGGATCGAGAGCTGCACCAGCACGACGTGGCTGACGTTCGGCAGGATGTGGCGGAACATGCGCGACGCGGTGCTGGCGCCGATCGCCTCGGCGGAGCGCACATAGTCGCGCACCGCGTGCTTGATGAACTCGGCGCGCACCAGGCGGTAGATGCCGGTCCAGCCGGCGAGGCCGAGGATCATCACGACCGAGCCGACGCCGCGCGGGAACACCGCGGCAAATGCGAAGATCAGCAGGATGCTGGGCATCGCGGTGAAGACGTTGTAGACCCACTCCAGGAAGTCGCCGATCTTGCCGCCGAAGAAGCCGGCGACCGCGCCCAGCAGCGTGCCGATCAGCGTGGCGACCACGGCGGCGGCGACGCCGACCAGGATCGACACCTGCGCGCCCTTCACCGCCTTGGCCAGCACGTCGCGGCCAAGCCGGTCGGCGCCGAACGGCAGCGTGGTCGCCCGCGCGGCCTCGGTGGTCTGGTACTTCTTCGCCGCCTCGGCCCACTCGGCGTACTTGG
>JBDUAG010000283.1:0-5431 GCA_040004785.1 Burkholderiales bacterium
CCACGGTGCTGTTCATCACCCACGATCTCGAGGAAGCCATCTACCTCGGCGACACCTTGCTGGCCCTGCGCGCCGCGCCTGGCGAGCAGAGCAGCCTGGCCCAGACCTTCGCGGTCACGCTGCCGCGGCCGCGCGATCAGCTCGGCACGCGCGAGGAGCCCGAGTTCCTGCGCTTGCGCCGCGCGGCCTTCGACCATGTGAAGGACACGCGCTGATGCGCACGGTCCTCGATCGGATCGGCTGGCGCGGCTGGGTCCTGCCGCTGACGCTGCTCGTGCTCGCCGAGGCGGCGATGCGCATCAACCACGTCGAGAGCGACGCGCTGGCCCGCCCCAGCGATGTGCTGAAGGCGCTGGTGCAGGCCTTCGCCGACGGCAGCGTGTTCCGCCTGACGGCGCAGACGCTCGGGGCCGCGCTCGCGGGGCTCGCGCTCGGCGGTGGTATCGGGCTGGTCACCGGCATCTGGTTCGGCCTGTCGCGCACGGCCGCCGAGGCGGCAGCGCTGTCGGTTGAGTTGCTGCGGCCGGTGCCGTCGGTGGCGCTGATGCCGCTGGCGATGCTGGTGTTCGGCTTCGGCTTCCGAATGGAGATCGCGGTGATTGCGTTCACCTGCTTCTGGCCCATGTTGTTGCTGTCGCAGGCGGCGGTGCGCAACGTCGAGCCGCGCCTGCTGGAGGTGGCACGGGTGCTTGGCTTCGCGTGGTGGGATCGTGTTCTCAAGCTGGTGCTGCCGGCCGCGCTGCCGCGCATCGTTGTCGCGTTTCGGTTGTGCGTGGGCATCGCGCTGGTCGTCGCTGTGACGATCGAGGTGGCTGCGAATCCGCAGGGCCTGGGCTATGCGCTGATGAACGCCCAGCAGAGCCTGCGCCCCGACCTGATGTTCGCGATGCTGCTGTGGATCGGCCTCCTGGGCTGGGGGCTCGGTGCCGCCTTGCTGCTGCTGCAACGCACCTGGTTCCGCCACTCGCTGGCGCAGCAGCCATGAAGGCGCGCGCTGTCGCATCGAGCCTGGCCGTGACGCTGGCGCTGATCGCGTTGTGGACGCTGGTCGCCCGGCTCGAATGGATCTCGCCGATCTTCCTGCCCGGCCCGGTGGCGACCTGGCAATCGCTCAGCGAGGGCCTGCGGCAGGGCGAACTGCTGCACCTGACGCTCGGCACCATTGACCGCATGGTCTACGGATGGGCGCTCGCGTCGTCGATCGGCATCGCGCTCGGCGCGCTGATCGGCATCTCGCCGC
This sequence comes from Burkholderiales bacterium, assembly GCA_040004785.1. Classification (GTDB taxonomy): domain Bacteria; phylum Pseudomonadota; class Gammaproteobacteria; order Burkholderiales; family Burkholderiaceae_C; genus LMDS01. The sequence goes on from JBDUAG010000283.1 coordinate 1,241, forward strand.
TGCTGCGCGCCTGGCTGCAGCCGACGCTCGAAGTCATCCGCCCGCTGCCGGCCTCGGCGATCGTGCCGGTCGCGATCGCGTTCATCGGCTTGTCGCCGGCGATGGTGTTGATGGTCATCGCGTTTGGCGCCGTCTGGCCCGTGCTGCTGGCCACGACCCACGGCTTCGCCAACATCGAGCCGCGGCTGCACGAGGTCTCGCGCGTGCTGCGGCTGTCGCCGCTCGCCTTCATCGTCAAGATCGGCCTGCCGAACGCGATGCCGGACGCGCTGGCCGGCATGCGCCTGTCGCTCACGGTCTCGCTGATCCTCGCGATCATCGGTGAGATGCTCGCGTCGCAGGAAGGGCTGGGCCTGGCGATCCTGCAGGCCGCGCGCTCGTTCCGCTCGGCCGACCTGTTCGCCGGCGTGGTGCTGCTGGGCGCGATCGGCGTCGTCAGCAACAGCCTGCTCAGCATCGCCGAGCGTCGCGCGCTGAAATGGAAACAAGTCTGAGTCTCACCGGAAACATCACCATGGCACGCCGCTTCATCGACATCTCCATGCACCTCGAAAACGACGTGCCCTCCGACCCACCAGGCCTGTCGCCGAAGATCAGCTACATCGATCATCAGATGAGCTACCCGGACCTGGCGCAGTTCTTCCCCGGCCTCAAGAAGGAGGACCTTCCCGACGGCGAAGCCTGGGCGGTGGAAGACGTGCAGCTCAACACCCACAACGGCACCCACCTGGACGCGCCGTACCACTTCGCCTCGACGATGGACGGCGGGCAGCGGGCTTTGACGATCGACGAGGTCGATCTGAACTGGTGCTTCCAGCCCGGCGTGAAGCTCGACTTCCAGCAACTGCCGGATGGCTACGTCGTTCAGCCCGAAGACGTCGAGGCCGAGCTCGAGCGCATCGGCCACGCGCTCAAGCCACTCGAGATCGTGGTCGTGAACACGCGCGCCGGCACGGCCTACGGCTCGGCCGAGTACACGCGTGCCGGATGCGGCATGGGCTACGAGGCCACGCTCTACCTGCTGGAACGCGGCGTGCGCCTGACCGGCACCGATGCCTGGAGCTGGGACGCGCCGTTTGCGTACACCGCGAAGAAGTTCGCCGAAACGAAAGACCCGTCTTTGATCTGGGAAGGCCACAAGGCCGGGCGCGACATCGGGTACTGCCACCTCGAGAAGCTGTACAACCTGCAGAGCCTGCCGCCGCACGGCTTCTACATCAGCTGCTTCCCGGTGAAGATCAAGGGCGCCTCGGCGGGCTGGACGCGCGCCGTCGCCATCTTCGACGATGCCCTGCAGGCCGGCACGTCATGAGCCCCTGACCTCACCGCGCTGACTGCGCGGACTTCCCTATCCCACTTTCCCTTCCTCCCCGGCGCCTGCTCCCGCAGACGCGCCGTGGGTCAACTCACGTCAAAAAAAACTGGAGACAACATGAAACGAGGATTCAAACTGACCGCGGCGCTGCTCGCGATGTCGAGCGGCGCCACGATGGCGCAATCGAACGTCACGATATTCGGCTCGCTCGATGCGATGGCGACCCGCTTCACGGGCAGCACGGCCGGCGTCAACAGCAGCGACAAGGCCATGAAGAAACTCGACGGTGGTGGCCTGTCGACGAGCCACTTCGGACTCCGCGGCAGCGAAGATCTTGGCGACGGGTTGGCAGCGATCCTCGAGCTCTCGGGCTTCGTCCGCAACGACACGGGTGAGACAGGTCGCAGCAACGCCATCGGTGCCCCGGTCAACGTCGCGGCCGATCCGATGTGGTCCCGTGCCGCCTGGGTCGGCCTGAGCAGCAAGTCGCTGGGGCGCGTACGGCTGGGCAACGGCACCAGCCTGCTGTTCCTGAACAGCATCACGTCGAATGCGTTCGTCGACTCCACGGTGTTCTCGCCGATCAACCTGGTCACGTTCATCGGCAGCCCCTTGAGTGGGGGCACCAGCTGGACCAACCAGATCATGATCGACAGCGCGAACTTCGCAGGATTCAGTGCCAGTGCATCGGTATCTGCCGGCGAAGGCCAGGGCGGCCGCAACGTTGCGGGCCGCATGAGTTACGCGGGCGGACCGGTTGGCGCCGCGCTCGCCTACCAGACCGTGAAGAAGAACCCGACGACCTTCGCCGACGGCACGTCGTCGAACAACACCAAGGCCTGGCAGTTGGCCGGCTCCTACGATTTTTCGATCGTCAAGGTATTCACGCATGTCGGGCGGATCCAGAACGGTGGCACCGAAGCAGCGCCGTTGAACGTTGGCTACAGGATCTGGGATCTCAGTGCCTCGGTCCCGATCAGCACGGGCTACGTTCTTGCCGGGTACGCGTCGCGCACGACCGGCGACGCCGTAGGCCCGGTTCCAGCCACGGTGGCAGGGGGCAACAAGGTGCGCAAGGTGTTCTCGATCGGCTACGACTACTTCCTGTCAAAGCGTACGGACGTCTACGCGATGGTCATGAACGATCGCACCGTGACCAACACCTTGCCGGCACCGCCGCAGCTCGTGACCGCCAGTGCCACGAACGTCGGCGTCGGCATGCGTCACCGGTTCTGAGGGACGGCGCCGCGTGCTGCGCTGCCTGGTTCAGCGCGCGGGCTTCGCCGCAGCTTGAAATCACACCTTCACTGGACACAGCCATGCTCAACGAAACGCACTCTCCGGATCTCAGAAGCTGGATCAAATCGGCCAATGTGCCTGGCATCGACTTCCCCATCCAGAACTTGCCGCACGGCGTTTTCCGACGCCGCTCGGCGGGGGAGGCCTTCCGCGGCGGCATCGCGATCGGCGACATGATCCTCGATCTCCCTGCCGCGTTGCGCGCCGGTGCGTTCAACGGCGCGGCGCGCGCAGTGGCCGAGATGGCTTGTGCCCCGACGCTAAACGGTCTGATGGCCATGGGTGCTGCCGCGTGGTCGACCCTGCGGCTCGGGCTCTCGCGGTTGCTGCGCGAGGCTGCACCACAGGTCGCGCGCCTGCACGCGTGCCTGGTACCGCAAGCCGATGCGGAGTACGCGCTGCCAGCACAGATTGGCGACTTCACCGACTTCTTCACGTCCTACCACCACATGGTCAACGCCGGACGGGTGTTTCAGCCGGACAACCCGCCGTTGCCGAACTTCAAGTGGCTGCCCATCGGCTATCACGGCCGTTCATCGTCGATCGACATCAGCGGCACCGGAATTCGCCGTCCGTTTGGCCAGTCTCGCGCACCGAGCGATGAAACGCCCCGGTTCGGACCCACGCGCCGGCTCGACTACGAAATGGAGCTCGGGGCCTTCATCGGCACCGGCAATGCCCGGGGCGAATCGATCGACGTGAATGTCGCAAGCCAACACATCTTCGGTCTGTGCCTGCTCAACGACTGGTCAGCGCGCGATGTCCAAGGGTGGGAGGCGCAGCCGCTCGGTCCGTTTCTCGCCAAGAACTTTGCCAGCACAATTTCGCCATGGATCGTGACGCTCGAAGCGTTGGAACCGTTCCAGGTCGCTCTTCCGCGTGAGGCGACAGACCCGCAGGCGCTTCCCAATCTGCGGCACCGCAACGACGCGCCAGAACCCGGCTTCGACATCGAGCTGGAAGTGTGGCTGAGCACGGCGCGCTCCGACGGACACGCCATGCGGCTGAGCCGATCCAGCTTTCGTCACTGCTATTGGTCATTGGCCCAGATGGTGGCTCATCACACCGAGGGTGGGTGCAACCTGCGCCCTGGCGACCTGATCGGCACGGGAACTCAATCGGGCCCAGGCGAAGGGGAACAGGGATGCCTTTTGGAGTTGAGCCGCGGCGGAAGGCAGCCGATTGCCTTGCCCAACGGGGAATCGCGCGGATTTCTCGAAGACGGCGATGTTGTGACGCTGCGTGCCTGGTGCGAGCGCGACGGCCACACCCGTATTGGATTCGGGGCGTGCAGCGGCGAGGTGCTTCCGGCAATGTCCACCACCGAGGTCCGGGCTGGGTACAGCCGACACGACTGAACACGTCGATCTGTACCAATGGCATACGCCAGCATGATGAGGTCAGGATCGCTGAATGCGGCTACAACGAGACATCGAACCGACGGCGGAAGTCGCCTGGCGTGCATCCTTCGAGGCTGCGAAAAAACTTGGTGAAGTTGGTCGCCTCGTCGAAGCCAAGCCGCTGCGCGATGGCGGAAATCGGCATCTCCGTGTGCACGAGCAGGCGCTTGGCCTCCA
>JBDUAG010000284.1:0-5428 GCA_040004785.1 Burkholderiales bacterium
CGTTGATCGCGATCTACGACAACTGCAACTCGCTGCACACCAACGCCTTCGACGAAGCGATCACCACACCGACCGAAGAGAGCGTGCGCCGAGCGATGGCGATCCAGCTGATCATCAACCGCGAGTGGGGTCTCGCGAAGAACGAGAACCCGAATCAGGGCGCGTTCATCATCGACGAGCTGACCGAGCTGGTCGAAGAAGCAGTGCTCAAGGAGTTCGAGAAGCTCGCTGAGCGAGGCGGTGTGCTCGGCGCGATGGAAACCGGCTACCAGCGCGGCCAGATCCAGGAAGAGAGCATGCACTACGAGATGCTCAAGCACACCGGCGAGTTGCCCGTGGTCGGCGTGAACACCTTCCGTAACCCGCATGGCGATCTGGTGCCCGAGCACATCGAGTTGGCCCGGTCGACCGACGACGAGAAGCAGTCCCAGCTGAAACGGCTCGAGGACTTCCACCGGCGCCACGCGGCCGACGCGCCGGCCATGTTGCAGCGGCTCCAGCAAACGGTGATCGACAACCGCAACGTCTTCGAAGTCCTGATCGACGCCGTGCGCGTGTGCTCGCTCGGCCAGATCACGGAGGCGCTGTTTCAGGTCGGTGGCCAGTACCGCCGCAGCATGTGAGGAGCGGTCACGTGGCCAGATCGGACATCCGTCGGATGAAGCGATGCGTCGAGGCGGGCCGCCGCGTGGATGCCCGCGCCGATGCTACGACTCTGGCGGCGCTCGCCGCGCTGTCGCTGCTTGCGCGCAGCATCACGTTCGGCCACAAGCGGCTCGCCCTCATACGGCTGGAGATCGCTACGCGAGCCGGTGCCGACATCCCGCCGGCATCCTGGCTCTACTGCCGCGAGGTTGCCTCGCACAGCCGGGATAAGCGGCTGCGCTCGCTGTTCATCGAAGCAGCCGGCGCCAGCCACTGCACCGGCGCCGACGGTCTGCCCTTGCCGATCAGTTGAACCCAGCCAATGCCACGCTCCTTAACACGCGGTCCACCCCCGGAAGCCGGCCAAGTCTGGTCGGCGAGAAGCCTTGCTTTTCCACGCGTGCATCAGTCTCTGCTGCCGGGCCGTCATCGCCGCTCGCCAGGAATGACGCTTCTTCTGCTCGGCAGCGATGTCGCGTCCAGTTCGTTCCGCCGGATCGCCCGCTCATTCTCGACCGCCGACACGCGGCGCAGGCAACCCGTGAGCAGGCGCACGGTGAACGGGGATGAATGAGCCGCGACGAGATTGCCTTGCCTTTCGCCAGTTGATTCGGCGTTGAGCGGGGTGAAGCTGCCTCTAGCATCCCTGGATTCCGATCCCCCTCAATCGGCACACCCGGGGCGCCATTGCCATGTCGTTCGCCAACCTCCCTGCCGGCCTGTTGATCAACCGCAGGTTCCCGACGTCAGCAGCCGTGCTCGCGCTGGCAGGGTGTGCTGCCCTTGCCCAGGGCGCCTGGGCTGCGGACGTTGCGACGCAGAACGGACCCCCGGCCGCCTCCTCTCGGCCCCTGCCCCTGCGGCCGGTGCCCGCGCTCGCCTCAATCAGCTCGGTGGACGCTACCGTCATGGTCGAGGCACGCGAGGCTCAGCGCCGGGGTGCCCGACGCCGCCTGGCGGCACTGCGCGACACCGCCGTCGCGGCCCATCACCCGCTGGCCATGTGGGCCGACTACTGGGAGCTGGGTTCGCATCTCACGTCCGCCTCGGCGGACGAGGTCGACGCGTTCTACGCGCGCTGGCCCGGCAGCTACGTCGAAGACCGGCTGCGCAACGACTGGCTGCTGGTGGTCGGGCGGCGCCGCGACTGGGCGACATTCAGCCGCGACTTCGCGCGCTTCCGCATGAATGACGACCGGGAGGTCACGTGCTATGCCTTGCTCACCGAGCACCTGGCGGGCCGTGATGTCAAGGAGTCGGGGCGCGCGGCTTGGTTCGGGCAGCGCGACGCCGACGACGGCTGCCAGCTGCTCGCCGCCACGCTGGTTCGCGACAAGGTCCTGACCGCGGCAGACGTCTGGCAGAAGCTTCGCCTCTCGATCGAACTGAATCGGCCGAAAGCGGCTCGCCAGGCGGCCGCACTCATCGACGCGGGCACCGCTCAGGCCGTGACCGCTCTCGTCGACAGCCCGGCGCAGTACCTGATGGTCGACGTGCCGATGGCCCGGCGAAAGGGCGGTGGACCGCACGCGCGGGTGCGACCGCCCGCTCGAAGCGTCGAGCAATCGCCCGAGCTCTCGGCGCTGGCCGTGATGCGCATGGCCACGAACGACCCGGTCGCGGCCGCGCGCGAACTTCGCCGGCCGTGGGCCGGCGCGTTGACGCTCGACTGGGCGGCCAGCGCCTGGGCAGCGGTCGCCAAGGAGTCGGCACTGAACCTGCAGCCCGAAGCCTTTGGCCATTTCTCGCAGGCGTTCGGCCTTCGCCAGGAGCGCGCTGCCAGGCCGGCCAGGGTCGAAGCCTTGGAGACTTCCGCCCACGGGCTGTGGAGCGACGACACATGCGCGTGGGCAGTACGCGCCGCGCTGCGCTCGTCGGCGCCCGATGTGCAGCGCTGGTCGTTGGTGATGTCGGCGGTCGACGCGATGTCCGCGCGCGAGCAGGGCGAACCGGTCTGGGTGTACTGGAAGGCCCGCGCGATGCAGGCACTCGCCGAAGCCGGCCCGGCGGGCGACGCCGCACGCCTGTCCTCTCGTCAGATGCTCGGCACGATCGCGTCTCCGCTTCACTTCTACGGGAAGCTGGCGAACGAGGACCTGGGTGGGATTCTGGTCCTGCCGGCGGCGCCGGCCGCCCTGTCCGACCAGGAGCGTGCCGAAGCGGGTGCGAATCCGGGGCTGACCCGCGCGCTCCAGCTGATGGCCATCGGCCTTCGCAGTGAAGGCGTTCGCGAGTGGAACTTCTCGCTGCGCGGCATGGGCGACCGTGAGCTGCTGGCGGCGGCGCAGGTCGCCTGCGATCGCGAGATCTGGGACCGCTGCATCAATACCAGCGACCGGACGCGGGTCGAGGTCGACATGGCGCAGCGTTTTCCGATGCCGTTCCGGCCCGAGGTCGTGGAGGCATCTCACGGGATCGGCCTCGATCCGGCCTACGTCTATGGGCTGATCCGCCAGGAATCGCGCTTCATCACGACCGCGCAGTCCGAGGTCGGCGCGGCAGGGCTGATGCAAGTGATGCCGGCAACTGCGAAATGGACCGCCCGAAAGATCGGGCTGCCCTTCACGCCCGGCATGATCTCGGACCGCGCGGTCAACATCAGGATCGGCACGAACTACCTCAAGCTGGTGCTCGACAGTTTCGACGGCTCGGCTCCGCTCGCCACCGCCGCGTACAACGCCGGGCCGAGCCGTTCGCGTCGCTGGCGGGAAGGCGTGTCGATGGAAGTCGCTGCGTGGGCGGAGGCGATCCCGTTCAACGAAACGCGCGACTACGTGAAGAAGGTGCTGAGCAACGCGACACTCTATTCGGCACTGCTGAAGTCGACGCCCTCGCCGGGACTGAGGGCGACGATGGGTCGGAACATCGGCGGCGCTGCTCAGCTCGACGTGGCCGCGGTTCGCGCGGACAGCAGCCTTCCCTGATGCTCGACCTGCGCATCGCCGTGGCCACTGTCGGACCCCGGTCGCCAGCGCGAGCGTGATCCTGTGCGCGTCCAGCGGCTGAACGTGATTCACGGTCACGGGGGGACAGGGCAGTTGCCGTGTTCCGTCGGACAATTGGACCGCCCGGGTCACAGCGGTGTCGCCGCGATGCGCCGGCAACGCTAGTTGCTCCAACCCATGCACCTCGATATCGCCTCCCTGCTCCTCGCCATGACCGTCGGCATGGTGACGATGGCGGTCGCGTTGCCAGCGGTGATGGGCAAGGTCAACGTGGCGGCTCGAAGGGCGCAGATCGGCGTCGCGCTGCAGGCGTCGGGATGGGTGCTGCTGCTCCTGTCCGGGTTGGTCGATGGCGGATCCTCGGCCGACCGCGCGCTCTCGACGCTTGCGATGGCCGGCATCGCGGGCGGCTTCGCGCTGAACGCGACCGCCTTCGACCTGTGGTGCGGTCGCGCTGCACAAGGCCGCGCGCCCGCCCTGATCGCCGTGATGTTGACGACCGGCTACGGATTCGGCTTCTCTGACTACGCGTTCCGCGTGGGTTGGGCCAACGGGTTGCTCACGCTGCAGATGGCCTTCGTGGCCTTCGTGGCCGTCGCGCTGTCGCGCGCGCCCGCGGTGCCGGTCGGCAAGTGGCGCTGGCTCCTCGTCGTCAGCCTGTGCGCCCAGATGGCCGTGACGGCGTGGCGCGGCGTCCTCGGGGCCTTCTTCACTGCGAGCTATCCGACGTTTCTCGCCGCGCATCCCGCGAACTACGCCTTCGCCCTGATCGGCAACGCCACGACGATCCTGTTTCTCGTGGCCATCCTGCTGGCCCACCGCGACGAAGCAGCGCGCGAGCTTGAGCGCTTGGCGACGGTCGACGGCCTCACCGGTGTCCTGAACCGGCGTGCCTGGTTGATTCGCGCCAAGACCGAGATGGCCGTGAGCGAGCGCTACGGCCATTCCGTCGCCGTGCTCATGATCGACCTCGACCACTTCAAGCAGATCAACGATACGCGCGGCCACGAGGTCGGCGACAACGCGCTGAAGTTCGTCGCGGGGGCGTTGCAAGCGGCGGTCCGGACCGGCGATGTGGTCGGGCGCTACGGTGGCGAGGAATTCTGCGTGCTGATGAATCACGCGGACGTGGCCGCGGCAATCGCGTTCGACAGCCGCGTACGCGAATACCTGGCCGTCGCGGCAACGACGGAGATCGGCTTCGACCTGAGCTACAGCGGTGGCATTGCCATGCGCCAATCGTCCGACGACACGCTCGAGGCCATGGTGCGACGAGCCGACTCGACGCTGTATCGCGCGAAGGCGCAAGGCCGCTCGCGGACCCTGGACGCGCAGGGAACGCGCCTGGGGTCCGTCTGGGGCGACAGCTCTCCCGCCGTCGGAGCCTGCGCGTCCTGAAGGCCACGAACCCCCGAGGGGGCGGGTGGGGAACAAGTGCGATGGCCACGGGGATCAGGTCGCATCTCGCGCCATGGTGATGCAGTACAAGGCCCGGCGCCCGGTGCAGTTCGAAATCACACCGGCCACCCGTTAGGTGGGGCAGAAGTGGATGAAGCTGACGGCGTTGGGTCCCGAAGATTTTCTCTTCCCCAGCCGCATACACGATTCACCGCACCTGGGCACGCGGCAATACGCGCGGATTCTCGAAGGCTGGGTCGAGGAACTCGGCCTCGATCCCGCTGACTACTGCACACACTCGATGGGCCGGACCAAGGCGACGTTGATCTACCGGCGCACTAAGAACTTGCGCGCCGTGCATTTGCTGTTGGGCCACTCCAAGCTGGAGTCGACCGCGCGCCACCTCGGCATCGAGGTCGACGAGGCTCTCGAGATCTCTG
>JBDUAG010000285.1:0-5421 GCA_040004785.1 Burkholderiales bacterium
CAACCCATCCAGTCACACAAAGCACGGCCCATCACCAAGTCGCGTTCCTCGCCGGCGAGCCAATCGAGTTCCTCGGTGAACATCGTCATGCAGTCGCGCCACGAACAACGCATGCGGGTGAAGTCGCTGCCCCAGAACATGCGCGTCGGACCAAACGCGTCATAGACCTTCCTGAGCGTCGGGAAGGTGTCGGCGAATGGGTAAGCCTCGTTCGACATGCTCGGCACGGCGGTGGCCTTGACCGTGACGTTCGGGTGCCGGGCCAGTGCCAACAAGGCATCGAGATGACTCGTGGCCGCGGGCAACTTGTCGAAGGCGCTCACACCCAGGTGGTCGACGACCATCCGCAGATCAGGATGGGCCTGGGCGATCGTTGACAGTCGGGCGATGTCGTAGGGCGGTGCCATCAAGCCCAAGGGAATCCGGCGCTTGGCGGCTGCGGCGAACAGCCAGTCGAGTTCGCCATCGATCACGCGCGGCCAGGTGTCGAGCGTGGCGAGCAGGAATCGCAAGCCGAGCATGCCGGGCTTTTCCATCCAGTGGTCCACCATGTCCTCGTTGGCCGTAGCGTCGAGGGGAAACCAACCCAATGTGGCGAACCGGTCGGGGTGCAAGCGCGCCGCTTCGACGGCGTAGTCGTTCGACGCCGCATCCCAGGTCGGGGGGCAATTGACGGCGCGGTCGATGCCCGCGGCGTCCATTTCGCGCAAGGCATCGTCGATCGAAAACGGGGCGCGCCAATGATGAGGCGGTGCCTTGTCGTTCGTCCACAGGTGAATCTGGGCATCCACGATCGTCATGGTGATTTCCTTTCAGGGCTGCGGGCGTTGCGAGGAGACTTCGGCCAAGCGCGCGTGCATCCAGTCGGCCAACAGGATGTCGCGATCCTTCAGATGGTTGTAGATGCAGTGGAGGCCATCGGAAAACCACTCCATGCGCTTGTTGGATGTCGGCACCTTGGACATGAACATCCGTGCGTGGTCGTCGCTCACGAGCGCGTCTTGTCCGCCTTGGACGACGAGCAGCGGATAGGCGTTGTTCGGGCCGGGCTTGACGGGCTCGATCGTGTCCCAGATGGCCGCGGCCTGGTTGTCGTCGGTGATGCCGCAGAACGCGACCATCTTCGTGAAGAAGGTGCCGCCCGCCATGCGGCCGAGGCTGGGCTTGATGATCCCGCCGTTGTTGACGCAGGCGCTGATGCGCGTGTCGTTGTTCGCCACCGCGATCGCGATGCCGCCGCCCATGCTGTTGCCGACGATCCCGATCGGACGGCCGGGAAGCGCCTGCTCCACGAAGTCGATGGCCTTGCCGAAACTGTCCAGCCAACGGGGCGACAGATAGTGACGATGAAGAATGCGGGTTTCGCCTTGGCCCGGCGCGTCGAGCATCAGGGCGTTGAGGCCGCGCTCGGCCATCGCGTCGCCGGTGCAGTCGAAATCCATCGCCCAGCCTTCGATGCCGCCGAACACGATCACCGAGCCGGCCGGCTCACCTTGCGCCGCGATGAACCATCCGGACATCGGTCCGTCCGCGGTGTCGATCTGGACGTGGCGGCGATTGGCGCCGAGCGCGGCTGCGCGCTCGTAGCAGTCGACTGCGCTGCTGACGATGTCGTGCCGCTGGTCGGTGTCTGCCAGCATCAGCGCCTGGCTCATCCGAAGCAGGGCCGAAGCGCGGTGGTAGAGCGCGCGCTTCGAGGCATCGGCGGCCGGCGGCTCGACTGACTCCGCCAGGGCGAGAACGGTCTTCGCGAGACCGCCTGCCGCCTCTTGCCACGGTTGGCCGGCCAGCACCGCGGAGCGCAGTTCGATGGCATCGGCATAGTCGATGCCGTAGCCCATCATCCGCTCGAGTGAGAACTGCCGCAGGCCTGCCTGGGAATCTGGCGACAGCGTGTCGATGGGCTCCGGGCTCTCTGTCTTCTTGCCTCTGAAGTTGCGCACGGTGCAGTGGTCGTCCGGTGGGTTCGGTGATGGGCTATGACCGTTGGCCATGGGTTCAATCCTGGTTGACGTGAGGAAGGGTCATTTGGCTCAAACGGCTTGCGGCGTCAGTGCCCGTGCTGCGGCGCTCGTGCTCGCGAGCATGTCGCGGGTTGCGATGTGCGCAAAGTAGCCATCGGGGCGGACCAGCAGCAGTGCCTCGCTCGACACACCATAGGCCTGGCGGAAGCTGCGGGCGGCGTCGGTCAACGCTTGGTCGGCGGACTTGCCCGGGGCGTCGATGACGATGCGCTTCAGCGGCGCGCCCTGCGAAGGCCAGTCGAGGCGGCCGAGTTCGTCCGCAGCCTTGGGGCCATACGCGATCGCGGTGAAGTGCGGTCCCTTGAAGGTCTGATGCAGCCTGAGTTCGAGACCGTCGGCGCTGCGAAGTTCGGCATCGGGCGCGCGGTCGCCCGCCCGCAAGGTCTCGGTGCGGTCGCCCTCGCGCGCGAGCGGGCCGTCGCAATAGCTCAGGGCCAACTGCTGCTCGTCCTTGCCGCGTTTGATGACCGACGGGTCGAGCGTTCCGATGGCCTGGTACTTCTTGGTCGACAAGCCCAGCACGGCGGCCGCGATCGGTTGTCGCTCGGCCTCGTACGTGTCGAGCAGGCTCTCGTTCGCACCAGTCAGCACCTGCCCCAGCTTCCAGCCCAGGTTGTACGCGTCTTGCACGCCGGTGTTGAGGCCCTGCGCGCCAGCCGGCGTGTGCACATGCGCAGCATCACCCGCCAGAAAGACGCGGCCGGCGCGGTAGCGTTCGGCCAGGCGGATGTTGGGGCGGAACACCGACTGCCATTGGATGTCGCGCAGCGAGATGCGCCGGTTCCCGGTGTGCGCATGAATCCGCTGAACGATCGCCGCCAGATCCTGAGGCGGCTCCTCGCCCGGAGCGAGTCGAATCATCCACTGGAACAGTTCGGTGTGGGGCAGGGGGCAGGCGCCGATGAATTTGCCGCCCAGCCGGGGCCAGAAGTGCCAGCGATCGCGGCCGAGGCCGGTGGTGACCGCGTCGACGATCAGGATCCGGTCCTGCTCGTCGGTCGACCCTGAAAAGCTGATCCCGAGCTTCTTGCGCACGGCGCTGGAACCGCCATCCGCGCCCACCAGATAGCGGGCGGTGATCTGCTCCTGCCCACTGGATGTGAGTACCGTGGCGGTGACCGTGTCTGCATCCTGCGTGAGATCGAGCAGTTCATGTCCGAACTCCGCCTGGTGCCCGAGTCTGCCGAGTTGCGCGTGCAGCGCGCCGTCGACGCTGGACTGGGGAACGAGCCAGGTGTTGGGGTGGGGGACGCTCGCGGTCGATTCGACGTTGCGAAACATCCGCCATGGGAAGTTGAACGGCCCCAAGTGGAGGCCAAGCTTGGGGTAGAGGCTGCCGGCAGCGAGGATGTCGTCGAGCACGCCCAGATCAGCGAACACCTCGAGGCTGCGCGGCTGGACCCCTTTGGCTCGCGATCCGCTGAAGGCCTTCGGCGCCTTGTCGAGGATCCGGAATTCCAGTCCGCGGCGTGCGAGGTCGACGCCCAACGTGGTGCCGGTCGGTCCGGCTCCGATGATCAGTACGTCAACGACTTTGTCCGGTTCCACGATGGCCCTTTGCGTGAAGCTTCATAACGGATACAGTGTAGCCATTAAAGTTGGCAAGTCAATGTGTGGTCATACTGGCGACCGTGAAATCGATGAGCTCCATGACAAAAATCGCACGCGAAGAATCGGCTCCGCGCTCTCCCGGTCGCCCGTCGCTTCCCGTAGATCGAATCCTCGACACCGCGCTTCAGATCGTCGATGAGGAGGGCGCTGATGCGCTGTCGATGCGGACGCTCGCGCAGCGCCTGAATTCCGGCACGGCGACGCTGTACCGCCACTACGCAAACCGCGCCGAGCTGGTCGAGCAGGTGGTCGACCGTGTGCTCGGCGAAGTCCAGCTCGATGTCGACGCCTTCAAGCGCTCGAGTTGGCAAGAGGCGTGCATGAGGTCCGCTCACGCCACATTCGCGGTCATCGTCAGACACCGGAACGTGGCGCCCTTGCTGGCGGAAAACGTGCCTGTCGGTCCCCATGCCATGGTCCTTCGAGAGCGGCTCATCGCCGTCCTGCTGGCCAATGGATTCCCGCCGCGTCTGGCCGCTCTGGCCTACGCGACACTGGCGCGCCATGTTGTGGGCTTTGCGACTCAACTCAGGGGCAATGGCAAGGTCGAACCCGACGATTCGAAGGTGTCGGCCCGGTTCCGCCGCCTTGCGCGCACAGAGTTCCCGGCGACGCTGGCGGTCGCCCGATTTCTTCCGGTGCCACTTGAAGAAGAGTTCGCCTTCGGGATGAAGCTCGTGGTCACAGGGCTCGAACTGGTGCTCGCGGCGGGAAGCCGAGCGAAACCATAGGTCGGTCTCGCCATTGAGAAGCTTCACCGCGCTGCACCGGTTGTTCGCGCGTCACGCAAAGTCACGAGATGGCACGCCTCAGCATGATCGCTCGTGGCTTGCCTGCTTTTTCCGGCTTCACCCGCTGCTCCATTCAGGAAGATCGCATTGGCGTCACATCGGCGCCAACACTCAACTCTGAAAGGAACGATCGTGGGTATGTCAATCAGTGGAATGGGCGCGCCGAACATGGCAGCCATGCAGGAAATGCGTTCACGCGCTTTCACCAAAGCCGACTCCAGCGGTGACGGCCAACTCGACAAGACCGAGTTTTCGTCGATGATGAAGCAGGGCCCGGGGAGCGCGTCGATGTCCGACTCGCAGATCGACGCGGCCCGGACTAAAGTCAGCAAGGGTGCCGAGTCGGTCAGTCAGCCCGACATGGACAAGGGCGCGGAAGACATGATGAAGAGCTTCCGCAGCACGGCGTCCATGGCCTCGGGCGGCGGGAGTGGCATGGACTTGTCCAGCCTGCTCAGTTCAGACGATTCGACCAAGACCTCGGGTCAATCCGACAAGGACCAATCCGTGACGGACCTGCTGCAGCAACTGCTGTCGAACTGCAGACTCAGTACGGCACGTCCGGGACGGATTCGCAGGCCAACCCGCTGTCCATGTTCATGTGAGTCGCGTTGCTTGCGTGATGCGGCAGCCGCGGTCAGCCGCGCCGTGGCAGCGATAGCGTGACGACGAGCCCGCCGCCTTCGCGCAGAGCCGCGTCGACCGTGCCGCCGTGCAAGACCATCGCCCGGCGCGCGATGGCCAGACCGAGGCCGGTGCCGCGCACCGCCTCGCTCCCCTCGACCCGCGTGAAAGGCTCGAAAATGGCTTGCAGCATGTCGGGCGGCACGCCCGGGCCCCGGTCGCGCACCTCGGTGACGAGCATGTTGCCGCCATCGCCGATGCGCGCCAGCACCTCGATCTCGCTGCCCCTCGGGCTGAACTTCAGGGCGTTGCGGACGACGTTCTCGAACGCGCGGTAGAGCAGTTCGCCATGGGCTTCGATGACGAAGCTG
>JBDUAG010000286.1:0-5420 GCA_040004785.1 Burkholderiales bacterium
CCGGCCCTGGGACTGATCAACATGAGCGCCGCGCATTGAGCCCGGTGCGCCCTGGATTTAAGGCCTTCGCGCGTGTGCACACGGGCTTCTGGTTCATCGGGCAATCCACAAGCGTTGCGGAGCCGCGTGCCTGAGCCGACGTTCGAATGATCTTGGAAACGTGATGTTGACGCCGAGCTACAACCCCTGGGGCGTCGGTCTGTCCATCTTGATCGCCGCGCTGGCGTCGTTCGTGGCGCTCGACCTGGCGGGCCGGGTGCGCTCGAAGGACCGCTCGCTGGTCATGGTCTGGAAGGTCGGCGGCGCTTTCGTGATGGGCTCGGGCGTGTGGTCGATGCACTTTGTCGGCATGCTCGCCTTCTCGCTGCCGATCGCCCTGCGCTACAGCCTGACAAAGACGATTCTGTCGTGGGTGGCGGCCGTCGCGGTTTCCGGCCTGGCGCTGCACATCGCCTCGCGCCCGCAATTGAGTCGCGGCACGCTGACGGGAGGGGCTTTGATCATGGGTGCCGGGATCTGCGCCATGCACTACATGGGGATGTCGGCGCTGGAGATGGCACCGGGCGTCGTCTGGGATCGCTGGCTAGTTCTCGCGTCCGCGCTGATCGCGTGCGCCGCCTCCGCCGCGGCGCTGTTCCTGTTCTTTGAATTCCCCAGGCTGGTGGGCACGCGGGCCCGCTTGGCCCAGCCCCTGGCCGCGCTCGTGATGGGCGGCGCCATCAGCGGGATGCACTACACCGGGATGGCCGCCGCGGGCTTTCCCGCCGGATCGGTATGCCTGAGCGTCGACGGTCTCGGCGGCAACGGCATGGGCAGCCTGGTCGTGCTGGCCACACTCGGTCTACTCGCCATCGCCATCTTCACGTCGGCGCAGGACGTTCGCCTGCAGGCCAAGGCCTGCCAGGTGTCCGAAGAGCGCGCGGCGCGAGAATCTGCAGACGCTGCCAATCAGGCCAAGACGAACTTCCTTGCGCGCATGAGCCACGAGCTGCGCACGCCACTCAACGCGATCCACGGGTTCGCCGAACTGATGCTCCTCGATCCCGGACCGCCCAATCCCGCTGTCCAGCGGCAGCGGCTTGAACTCATCATCAGGTCGAGCCGACACCTTTCGGCACTGATCGACGACCTGCTCGATGTGTCACGCATCGAGCTCGGTGCGCTTGATGTGCACGTGGTGAGCACCGAAGTCTGCAGCATCGTGCGGGCGGCGATCACGGAGCTTTCCGAGCGCTCCGAGCGCAGCGGCATCACGATGACGATCACGCAGGACCGGCCCGAACTCTGGGCCATGGCCGATGCGGTCCGCATGCACCAGGTGGCTTCCAACCTGATCTCCAACGCCGTGAAGTACAACCGGCCGGGCGGTTCGGTGCGCATCGAGGTGACCGCGAGGGACGATTGGGTCTCGCTGACCGTGACGGATATGGGCGAAGGCCTGACCGGTGAAGAGATCGCCGCGCTGTTCCAGCCTTTCAAGCGGTTGGGACGCTCGCCCCGCACGGAAGGCACCGGCATTGGCCTGGTCATCACCAAGCACCTGGTTGACAGCATGGGAGGTCGCGTCGAGGTCGAAAGCCGGCCTGGAGAAGGATCGCGGTTCACTGTGCGGCTGCGACGCGGCACGTCCGAGGTCGAAAGTCGAGGGAACCTTCCCAGCTCAGGTCGGCCGATCGAGCGAGCCGATATACGGGGTCGCGTCCTCTACATCGAGGACGATCCGGTGAACCAGGTTTTGATGCAGAGCTACCTTGCACTGAGGCCCGGCGTGGAGCTACTGCTTGCTGACAGCGGACAAGCCGCGCTGGCCATGGCGAACAGTGAACCGCTGGACCTCATCTTCATGGACATGATGTTGCCCGACACCCATGGCCTTGAGCTCGCCACACGCTTGCGGGAAGGCCTCGAATCGCGCTGTCCACCGCTGGTGGCGTTCTCGGCCAACGCCATGGGCGAAGATATCTATGCGGCCAAGCGAGGTGGCTTCACCGACTACCTCGTCAAGCCCGCCTCGACGCACGCACTGCTCCAAGTGATCGATCGGTTTCTCGGGCAGGCCGACGAGGCCACCACGCCATTCCGCGCGCAGCCGCCGCTGGGAGGCAGGCTAAGTCTGCCGGAAGAAGTCCGCTCGATGGGTTAGCGAAGTAGGGCTCCGGTGCAAATGGAAAGAGAACGCGCGAGCGATGAGCAGCAACTTCGGTTGAACTCGCGTGCAGCCATGGTGGTCAGCGGTACCGCCCGGTGTGAGGCTCGGCAAGAGGGCGTGGCTCAAGGTCAGGCAGCGCGTCAGGCTGAATGACTGCAATCGGGGTGCCCAATCAGGGCGATGGATGTCTGGTGTGGGTCGATCTACGACGCCCGCGGACCACAGGATTGAGACGCCCTCAGGATGCTGTCTGGCCGTTTGTGAAAGACCGTTCCAGAACCTGGGCGCCGCGGCCGTCGTCCTGGACGAAGCGGATCTGCAGCAGATCCACACCGCGCTCGACGGCGGTCGATCAGGAGCGCGACTTGTTGGAGCGCGTCTCACTCTAGGTCGAACGCAGATAGATCCGGCGCGCTTCGGTGCCGCCGCTGACGCACACTCGCGACACCCAGCGGGAACCGACCTCCGCCCTGCGATCAGCGACTGGTGTAGACAATGGCAGTCAATCAGTGCCAAGACTTGAGCGACAGCTGCCGTTCCTGAAACGGCAATCGGTCTCGAAGCCGCGAATTGCCGCAATTGGCCGACTGTGTGAGTACGTGAGCGCGCCAGCAAGCTGACCCCTGCCAAGATGCCCTGTCGCTCGGGTGACCGATTGATGATGAGGAAGGCCGCGGCCTGAACATGGCACTGCTACTAGGACTTCACGACCGGCATTTCCTCCCAGCGCGTCGTGTACCTTGGCGATCGCCGCTCTTGCCGCGTCGCCCAACTGCGAACATCCGCATCGTGACTGGCGAGCGTGCTGCTCCCGAGCCGTACTGAGTCACGCCCGAATCGACGGTTCAAAACGTCCATCGCGTCCATCAACGCACTTCGATCTTTCGCCGGTGCATTCCGCTCGTCATGCGCAAACAGGTCAAGTTCTCCTTGGTGCTGCGACGCCGGCCTGAGATCGCTCAGGACCACCCCGGCCTTTGCGTAGTTGAACCCGTGCCGAAACTCCGTCTTCGCCGCATCGACGGCAGCCCGAACCAACAGGCCACTGTCCGCGGTCGGCCGGACCAACGGAATCGTCACATTGACGCTGTGCGGCCTGTCGTTGGCTCGGAACGGACTCGTCATGAAGAAGACGCCGACCGCGCTGGCCGTGCTGTGCTGATGCCGCAGCTTCTCGGCCGCACGCGACGCGAACTCGCTGACCGCTTCCATGATGGCCGCCGGAGCCGTGATCGCCTTGCCAAACGATCGCGAGACCAGGATCTGCTGCTTGGCGGCCGGTGAGTCGTCGACGTCGGACATGTCGAGACAGGGGGTGCCTCGCAGTTCAAGCAAAGTCTTCTCGAGCACCACACTGAACTGGCTCCGGATCATCGCCGCATCCGCGCGCACGAAATCCAGCACGCTGCGGATGCCAGCCTCTCGAAGCTTTGCGCTGATCTTGCGACCCACGCCCCAGATCGTGCCGACATCGGTTGAGGCGAAGACGGCCTCGAGTTCTTGCGCATCGAGACTTGCGAAATTGCACACCTGCGCCAAGCGCTCTGAATACGAGCCCGGCTTGCGATCCGCCGTCTTGCCGACGTGGTTCGCAAGCTTTGCCAAAGTCTTGGTCGCGCCAAAACCGATCGACGTCGGCAGACCGACCTCGCGCAGCACGGCGGCGCGAAGCTGTCGCCCGATCTGGACCAGTTCGCCGCGCATCCCCTCGAAGTCGAGAAAGCATTCGTCAATGGAGTAGACCTGCTGCCGTGGCGCGTAGCGGCCGGCCACAGCCATCATGCGTGCACTCATGTCGCTGTAGAGCTCGAAGTTCGCCGAGACAGCGATCAGCCCGGCCGTTCGTTCCAGGTGCCGCACCTGAAACCACGGTTGCGCCATCTTCACGCCGAGTTCTTTCGCCTCGTTCGAGCGCGCGATGCAGGCACCATCGTTGGACGAAAGCACGACCACGGGGCGGCCGACCAGGCGCGGCGCGAATACGCGCTCACAACTGACGTACATGTTGTTGGCGTCGACCAAGGCCACCATGACGCGCGGACTTTAGGTTCAGTCGACCAGCGACTTGATCACGGTGGTCACCACGCCCCAGACTTCAAGAGGTGCAGCATCGCCCGGAACGATGTCGCCCTGTTCCGGGCCGACGGCCTCCAGCTTGGTTCGACCATTTCGGTGGTGCAGACGCCGGCACATCAACTCACCGTCGACCGTCGCGATCACCACATGCCCGTGCTCGGCCTCGAGAACGCGGTCGACCAGCAGAACATCGCCGTTCGAGATGCCGACGCCGATCATGGCGTCGCCGGCAGCGCGCATCACGAAGGTCGACTGGGGGTGGCGGATCAATGCCTCGTTCAGATCGATGCGCCGGACCGTCACATCCTCGCCCGGGGAACCGAAACCGGCGGACGCCATGCTCTTGCGCGGAGCACGCTCGCGGATGCGATCGGTCCCAACGGGTGCGCCGTCCGGAAGGGTCTCGCGGCTGATCATGGCGTCAGGCGTTGTCTGGCGCTGGTCTCGCTGAGAGCCGCGCCCCAGGACTTGCGGGAGGTAGCGCATCAAGACCGCCTTGCCACTCCTGCAGGCTGGTGAAGGTAAGCGAACAGCCCGAACAGCGTTGCAAGCCGCTGTAGCCCATCGAACCGGAGGCGGTCCGGTGCGTGAGGCGCTGGTAGCTTGCCGACCCGCATGCACGGCATCTGTAGCGCGACGAGGTTGAGCTCATTTAGATACTGTACATCCATCCATGTTTTGCGATGCAATGGCCGGCCGAAGAAGACGCGCGCTTGCTTCCTTCTTGCCAATTGTCTTGAGTTCAGCGATCGCGGTCAGAAAGCGTTCTCGCGGATGAGCCGCGACGGCTGAGCAGCGGGATAGGGAATCTTCTTAGCTGCACATAGGCAATCGCCGCACGGGCGCACGAGGAAAACGCCCCAGCATGACGTGACAGGACGTGATCCGCGGCCTCGGGTGATCGTTCGCGCTCGTCCGACACGCGGGGGCGATCGGATCGATCGCGAGAACGCGCGATCAAAACCGAACCGCACGTTCCCGAAAGGATGCCCAATGTCAACGCGCGAGGTTCGACTGCTGCTGGTCGATGACGACCCTTCGGCGATTCAGCTCATGGGCCGAATGCTGGCGCAGTACCCCAATCAACGTTTCGCCACATCGGGGCAGGCCGCACTTCGGCTGGCGCGCGAGGCGACCCCGGATCTCATCGTGCTGGATGTCGACATGCCTGGCATGACGGGGTTCGACGTGTGTG
>JBDUAG010000287.1:0-5406 GCA_040004785.1 Burkholderiales bacterium
CGCTCGTGCCACGCAATGTGGCGTGGTT
The DNA here is from genome assembly GCA_040004785.1 of Burkholderiales bacterium. Taxonomy (GTDB): domain Bacteria; phylum Pseudomonadota; class Gammaproteobacteria; order Burkholderiales; family Burkholderiaceae_C; genus LMDS01. The sequence goes on from JBDUAG010000287.1 coordinate 29, forward strand.
CACCGTGCGGTCGCAGGACTTCGGCAACCCGGTGCTCGCGCAGCAACTGCTCGACACCCACGGCGAGGACCGTGGTGAGGGACGGCACCTGTACCGATTCCCGGTGGTGTTCCCGTCTGATCATTGGCAGACGGTGATGCCCCACGAACTTGCGGCCTGGGGCGCGAGCGAGCGCCGTTTTTGGTCTGAGTACTCGCCCGACGGGCGGGTGCGCCACTGCAAGTGCCACGCACCTGTACCGCTGGACACCGGCGGCAAGCGGGCGCTTCGGCTGTTCGGTGGCCGCAAGACCGTGCTGCGCGAGGACAACGGCGGGGTCTGCGAGCCGGAAGCCTGCCGCGAGTACCAGGCCGGCCAGTGCAACCTCAGTGGTCGCTTCCTGTTCTTCGTGCCGGGCATCCGTTCGCTCAGCGCCTTCGAACTGCACACGAGCAGCTTCTATGCGATGAACGCCGCGATCCAGAAGTTCGAGACCATCAGCTTCCTGCGGGGCGGGCGCATTTCGGGGTTCCTCGACAGCCAGCGCACGCCGTTCTACCTGAGCAAGAAGCTCATGCAGGTGGCTCACATCGATGAGCAGGGAAGGGCCGTGCGGGTGCCTCAATGGATCATCGACCTGGAGGCGCCGGTGGACGTGGCGGCGCTGTTGCGCGAGAACGAGGATGTCGATACTGCCATCGTCCAGGCGCATCGCGCCGCACAGGTACTCGAGGACCGCAACCCGTCGTCGAACGATGACCCACGCGTCGGCGATGTTGTCGTTCCGACGCCGGTCAGCGAAGGCGAGCCGACGCTGACCAAGGTGCTAGCTTTTGCAGAAGGCCTGGGCATTCCCGGCGCGGCCTATGGCGCGTATGCCGACCAGCGCTGGGGTGCGGGCTGGAAGCTCAACCCGCACGGTCGCCGGCGTGCCTGGGACGACATGGAGCGCCATCGCAATGACCCGTCAGGCTACCGCGACAAGATCGACAGCGCCGCGCGGGGTGTGGCATGACTGCCGCTCGTACGGTGCGGATCGCGCACTTCTCGGATCTGCACTACGGGCCGAAGAACCTCGCCGAGGCCGACCGCTGCTTCGCCGCGGCCATCGACGAAGCCATCGCAGGCGAGGCTCAGGTTGCAGTGATTTCGGGGGATTCGACCGACCATGCACTGGACCTTCATTCGCCGTCGGCGGCACGTCTGGCGTCGCAGGTGCGGCGGCTCGCCGATCACTGCCCGGTGCTGATGCTGCAGGGCACGTTCTCGCACGAGCCGCCGGGCACGCCGGCCGTGTTCCGGTTGCTGGGTGGACGGCATCCAATTCATGTCGCGGATCGGATCGGGCAGGTGGGCTTGATGGAGGACGGGCAGTGGCGTGCGTCGAGTGGTTGGCGCTTTGATGACTTGCCGCCCCGGATGCTGGCGCTGTTCTCGTGCGTGCCCACCGTCAACAAGGCCGCAGTGGCCGCCCAGGTTGGCGCTGCCGCAGTCGCAGATGCAGTAGGCCACCACCTGGCCGAACTGCTGCGCGGCTTCGCCTCGAGCAACCGCGCGGCGCGGGCGAGAGACGTGCCGACCTTGGCGGTATCCCACGGCACGGTGTTCGGGTGCATCACCGAGCATGGGGTGCCGATGGCCGGCTTCGATCACGAGTTCACGACGGGAAGCCTGTTCGCCATGGGAGCGCAGGCGGTGCTGCTCGGCCACATTCACCGGCACCAGTCGTGGCAGGCCGATGGCGAAGCGGGGCAGCAGTGCATCGCCTATGCGGGATCCATTGGACGTTTCCACCATGGCGAAGGCGGCGACAAGGGATTTTTGATGTGGGAGGTCAGCACCGACGGCGCGACGTGCACCTTGCTGCCGACGCCCGCGCGCAGAACCATTGACATCGTGTTCGACGGCAAACCCGACCTCGATGCCCTGCGCGCAGCGGTGGCACAGCAGCCAATCGCCGGAGCCTTCGTTCGGGTGCGGTGGACCGTCGCAGACGAAGACCGGCATGAAGTGGATCGCGGTGCGATCCAGCACGAGCTGGCAGGGGCCGCCGAGTTGAAGCTGGAGGGCCGCGTCGTGCCCGTGGTGCGGACGCGAGCCGCGGGGATTTCTCAGATGGAGAACCTGGCCGACAAGGTCAGCGTCTGGGCGGAGGTCACGCAGGCCAAACCCGGCCCGCTGTTGCGATGCCTGGACGCGCTGGCCAGCGAGACGCCGGACGACATTGCAGAGCGTGCGTTGCGTGGACCCGTTCAGGGCAACCAAGTCGAATTCGACGCCCATACCCTGCGATCAGCGATCGGCATCAAGCCAGAGCCAACGGTACCGGCCTGACGCGACCGCCCGTCTGCGGGCAGGCTTGCAGAGCGCTTGCGTCGCGAGAGACTGGTGTGGCCTTCCCAATCGAGCACGAACATGCAACCTCTTTCACTCACCCTCAAGGGCTTTCGTGGCATCCGCGACGGCCTCGGTCTTGACGCCCTCACGCTGGATTTTGAGCGGCTCGCGGATGGCGCCGAACTGATTGCCATTGCAGGCGCCAACGGGCGCGGCAAGACCACGGTGATGGACAACATGCATCCCTACCTCACCATGCCGTCGCGCGCCGCGAATGCGGGGCCGGGAGGCTTTTCCTACTACGACCATGTGTTCCTGCCCGAAAGCGAGAAGGACCTGACCTGGGCACATGCGGGCCGGAGCTACCGCTCGCAGGTGGTCATCCGGTTGAACGGGCGGCGCAGGACAGAGGCCTTCCTGCACGTGCTCGGCAATTACGGACGCTGGCAGCCTGTGCGACTCGACGATGGAACGGTGTCCGACGGCAAGGTGGAGACCTACACCCGGTGCGTGGAAGCCTTGTGCGGCAGCGGCGACACCTTCTTCACGTCGGTGTACTCGGCGCAGGGCAAACGCCAGCTGAGCACCTACCGCAACGCCGAGATCAAGACCTTGCTGGCCGACCTGCTCGGGCAGGAGGAAATCCGTGCGCTCGGCCAAAAGGCGAACGACACGGTGAGGCTGCTCAAGGCCGGGCTCACATCGATCCGCCAGGAACTTGCCGGGCTTGACCACGATCGTGTCCGGGTCGCAACCGAACGACAGCAGTTGGCGAACGCGCCGGATCGCGCGGAAAGGGCAGTCCTCGCCCGGCGACAAGCACAGGAGGGGCAAGAGGCCGCCCGCGCCCGGCACGCGGCGCTGGTGGCCGCGCGGGACCAATCGCGCTCGATGGACGAACGCCGCGCGCAGATCGTTGCTCAACGCAAGTCAGCAGCCGAGGCGGGTACGCAGGCGCTGGATGCGCTCAAGGTTCAGGGGCGGGTTGAGGCACAGCGGATCGAGCACCTGGAGCAGCGGATTGCGACCCGGCGCCAACAGCAAGGCAGCCGTCGGCAGGCGCTGTTGCAGGCAAAGCGGCAGTGCCTGGGAACGCTCGATGCAGAACGCAAGGTGCAGCGGGCGGTCGCGCGCCAGCCGTTGATGGAACGCCTGCAGGCGCTGCGCGAGGCGCAGACCGCAGCTTGTCGTCAACAGGTGCAGCGCCTGGCGCAGTGCCAAGCCGCCGCGCGGATGGCAGAACAGGCCCTCGCCGGTATCGAGCGAGAGGCCGGGAAGGCTGTATTGAGGGCAGAGGAACTCGGCCATCGTTTCGGGTTGACTCGGGAAGTGCCCTGTGTTGGCACCGATCTCCAGGGGCAGTGCAAGCTGTTGGGTGATTCGCGCGAAGCGCAGGCCCTGATCCCCAGCGCGAAGGTACAGATCGCCCGGCTGGCGGACGAGCGCACGAGTGCGCAGCAGCAACTTGCCGCGTTGCGAGGGCAATGCGAGACGCTTGCCGCAGCGCCGATTGCACTGGCTGCAGCCGAACGCCGAGGTCGAGCGACAACAAGCCGTGCATCAGGCGTCAACCGGCTCGCCGCACGGGCGGCCGAAATGGCTCAGGCGCGGGCGACGCTGACCGGCGTGGAACAGGAGCTTGCAGGCTTGGAGCAAGGCGATGCGCAGGCAGACGGTACCGACACCATTGAGGAACGCGCCGAGCGCCAGCAGATCAGCACATCGCAGCAGGAGAACGCCAGCCAGTTGACGCGGCAGTCTCGGCAATTGAACGACGTGCTCGACGGCTTCGATCATGCGCTGGGCGCGCTGCCGCCCCCGTTCGACCACGCGCAGCTCTCCGCTGCTACACGGGCGCTGACTCAGGCGAGTGATGCCGTCTTGGCGGCCGAGCAATCGCATCTGGCGGCCGTTCGCGACGCGCAAGCGCTGAACGGTTTGTCGCAGCAAGCTATCGCGTTGGCGGCACGGTGTTCCCAGGTTCAGACGCGCATCGCGGACGTCGAAGACGAGTTGGGCGGCTGGAACCTGTTTGCAAAGTGCATGAGCAACGACGGCCTGATCGCGCTGGCCATCGACGATGCGGGGCCAGCCCTGGCGGGTCTGGCCAACGACCTGCTGCTGGCCTGCTACGGCGCGCGGTTCACGGTGGCCATCCACACGCTGGTGGAGACCGCAAAGGGCGAGCAGCGCGAGGGCTTCGACATCGTCGTTCATGACGGCGAGTCGGGGCAGTGCAAGAGCGTGGGCCTGATGAGCGGCGGCGAGCGGGTCTGGATCAACGAGTGCCTGACCCGCGCGGTGGCGCTGTACCTCGCGCAGCATTCAGGCCGGCGCTATTCAGCGCTGTTCTCCGACGAGGCCGATGGCCCACTCGATCCGGAACGCAAGCGCATGTTCATGGCGATGAAGCGCGAGGTGCTGCGTCTGGGCGGGTACGAGCGGGAGTTCTTCGTGTCGCAAACGCCGGAGCTGACGGCGATGGCGGATGCCGTGATCGACCTTGACGGGATGGTGGCGACCAGCTTGCCAGTGGGTGACACCGTGTGAGCAGCCGCCGGTTGATTCCTGCGGCTGCGTTTGGGTGCGATTCACCGCCGTTTCACAAGGCGGCAGGTGTCACCTGAAGACCCGAGGCTCGATGGTTTCGCCCCGCATGAATGCAACGTAGGCGCCGGCCTTGCCGATGTCGCCGAATCGCGCGATTTCCTGTTGTGCTTGGCTGACCATCCAAGGGCGTTTCGCATTGCCCGTGGCGCGGATGTCGAGGTCGGGATGCTTGTAGGCCGCGTGCTTGAACAACCATCGCCCGCTGTGCCAGTCGATGATGGCCAGAACACAGGCCGTCAAGATGGCGCCGCCGCCTGACTCGCCATCTCCGATCAGCAACGGTACCTTCAGCGAACCCGCCGACCGGCCGATCGTGCCGACGACGTTGTACTCGTCGAGCCAGGACTCGCCGGTGTCGGTGTCGCCGAGAACAAGGCGCACCTTGCGGCCGGACCTCCTGCAAGCCTCCAGCACCTTCACCACCTGCGGTGAGGTGCCGGGGTCGAAGTAGG
>JBDUAG010000288.1:0-5396 GCA_040004785.1 Burkholderiales bacterium
GCCGACATCCCCGGCCCGAACGATTGCGGCTCGATCATCCACGACGACCCGATCCTGTGCGACGGCGAGATCCGCTACCTGGGCCAGCCGGTCTTCGCGGTGATCGCCGGGACGCGCGACATCGCGCGCCGCGTCGCCGCGAAGGCCAAGGATGTGCTCACGATCACAGCCGAGCCGCCGGTGATCACGCCGCAGCAGGCGCACGCCAAGGGCCAGTACGTGTTGCCGCCGATGCACCTGATCCGCGAGACGAACAGGGGCGGCGCGAAGGCGGCGATCGCGAAAGCACCGCGGCGCCTGAAGGGCACGCTCGAGGTCGGCGGCCAGGAGCAGTTCTACCTCGAAGGCCAGATCAGCTACGCGATCCCGAAGGAAGGCGGCATGCACGTGTACTGCTCGACGCAGCACCCGAGCGAGATGCAGCACCTGGTCGCGCACGCGCTGAAGCTGCACGCCCACGACGTGCACGTCGAGTGCCGGCGCATGGGCGGCGGCTTCGGTGGCAAGGAGTCGCAGTCGGCGATCTTCGCGTGCGTGGCTTCGGTTGCCGCCGCGAAGCTGAAGCGACCGGTGAAGCTGCGGCTGGACCGCGACGACGATTTCATGGTCACCGGCCGGCGCCACTGCTTCTGGTACGAGTACGAAGTCGGCTTTGATGCCGACGGCAAGCTGCTCGGCGCGCAGATCGACATGGTCTCGCGCGCCGGCCACTCGGCCGACCTGTCGGGCCCGGTGATGACGCGTGCGCTGTGCCACTTCGACAACGCCTACTGGCTGCCCGATGTCGAGATGCACGGCTACTCCGGCAAGACCAACACGCAGAGCAACACCGCGTTCCGCGGCTTCGGCGGCCCGCAGGGCGCGATCGCGATCGAAAACATCCTCGACTCGGTGGCGCGCATCCTCGGCAAGGACCCGATGGACGTGCGCCGCGCGAACTTCTACGGCAAGGATACGAACAACGTCACGCCATATGGCCAACTCGTCACCGACAACATCATCCATGAGCTGACGGCCGAACTGGAGGCGAGCAGCGACTACCGCGCGCGGCGCGCGTCGATCGCGGCGTTCAACGCCACCAGCCCGGTGCTCAAGCGCGGCCTCGCGATGGCACCGCTGAAGTTCGGCATCTCCTTCAACGTCAAGCACTTCAACCAGGCCGGCGCACTGGTGCATGTCTACACCGACGGCTCGATGCTGGTGAACCACGGCGGCACCGAGATGGGCCAGGGGCTGAACACCAAGGTCGCGCAAGTCGTCGCGCACGAACTCGGCGTGAGCTTCGAGTGTGTGAAGGTCACCGCGACCGACACGCAGAAGGTCGCGAACACTTCCGCCACCGCGGCGTCGACCGGCGCCGACCTGAACGGCAAGGCCGCGCAGGATGCGGCCCGCCAGATCAAGGAACGGCTCGCCATCTGCGCCGCGAACCTGCACGGCGGCGATGCGGCCGCGGTGCGTTTCGCGAACGACACCGTCTCCGTGAACGGCAAGACGATGGCGTTCACCGCGCTCGTCGCGCAGGCCTACCTCGACCGCGTGCAGCTTTGGTCCGACGGCTTCTACGCCACACCCGGCCTGAGCTGGAACAAGGACACGATGCAGGGCCGGCCGTTCTTCTATTACGCCTACGGTGCGGCCGTGAGCGAGGTCGTCGTGGACACGCTGACCGGCGAATGGAAGCTGCTGCGCGCCGACATCCTGCACGACGCCGGCAAGTCGCTGAACCCGGCCGTGGACATCGGCCAGGTCGAAGGCGCCTTCATCCAGGGCATGGGCTGGCTGACGATGGAAGAGCTGGTGTGGCACCCGACCAGCGGCAAGCTGACCACGCATGCGCCGAGCACCTACAAGATCCCGACCGCGAACGACTGCCCACCGGTGTTTCACTGCAAGCTGTTCGAGGGCCAGAACATCGAGGACAGCATTCACCGCAGCAAGGCTGTCGGCGAGCCGCCGCTGCTCCTGCCGTTCTCGGTGTTCTTCGCGATCCGCGATGCGGTGTCGGCGGTCGGCGAGCACCAGATCGATCCGCCGTTGACGGCGCCGGCGACGAGCGAATCGATTCTTCGCGCGATCACTGCCGTGCAAGGCGGCTGACATGTCGACGTTGCGCGCCCTCGCCGGCAGCTGGCTCGCCTCGCAGCGGCGCGGCATCGTCGTCGAAGTGAGCGAATCCCGCGGCTCGGCACCGCGCGAGGCCGGCACGCGCATGCTCGTCACGCTGCGCGCCACCGCAGGCACGGTCGGCGGCGGGCACCTCGAGCTGAAAGCCATCGAGCACGCGCGCGCGATGCTGCGCGCCGACCAGCTCGTGCCGCGTTCCGAGCATTTCCCGCTCGGCCCGGCGCTCGGCCAATGCTGCGGCGGCGCAGTGACGCTCGCGTATGCACCGCTCGATGCCGACGCACTCGCGCGCTGGCCCGTGGACCCGCCACGCTTTCACCTGCAGCTCTACGGCGCCGGCCACGTCGGCCGCGCGATCGCGCGCGCTCTCAGCTCCCTCAACGTCGTCGTCGACTGGATCGACGAGCGCGAAGAAGAATTCCCCAGCGCGTTCTTCGAGCATGGCGGGCCGTGGCCAGATCACATCCGCAAGGTCTGCGTCGATGCGGTCGAGGCCGAGGTCCCCACCGCGCCGGCCGGCGCGTTCTACCTCGTGCTCACGCACCAGCACGACCTCGATCTGCGCGTCAGCGAGGCCATACTGAAGCGCGACGACTTCGGCTTCTTCGGCCTGATCGGCTCGAAGACCAAACGGCAACGCTTCATCCACCGCTTCGAGCAACGCGGCATCGCCGACACGCAGATCTCGCGCATGACCTGCCCGATCGGCGTGCCGGGCATCCAAGGCAAGGAGCCCGAGGTCATTGCGGCATCGGTGGTCGCGCAGCTGCTCGCCGTGACCACTCCGCCCACTACAACTGCTCGACCGGCACGAACGGCGTCAGCAGCCACGACTTGATGCGCAGCCAGGGCGTCGAGTCGGGTTCGGTGTTCAGGATCATCTCCTTCTCGCCGTCGCTGCTGAGCCATTGCAGCCCTGACCCGGTCGGGTTCAGGCGCACGCGGTAGGCGCTTTGCAGGCGGTCGATGTCGATGACGCGCAGCAGCTCGCGCGCCAGCGGCGGGCTGTCGATCATCGCGCCGAGTTCGGTGTTGATCGTGGCCGAGCGCGGGTCGAGGTTCATCGAACCGATGAACAGGCGCTTGCGGTCGATCACCACCAGCTTCGCGTGCAAGCGGCCGAGCGATTTGCCGAACAGGAACGGGCGCTTGTTGTCCTTCAGCCTCGAGGAACTCAGCTCGTACAGATCGACGCCCATGTGCAGCAGCTCCTCGCGGTGCGCCGCGTAGCCGATGTGGACGATGGGCTCGTCGGTGGAGGCGAGCGAATTGGTCAGCACCGTGACCTTCACGCCCTTGTTGCGCAACTCGCGGAACATCTCCATGCTGAGCTGGCCGGGCACGAAGTACGGTGACGAGGCCGTCACTTCCTCCTTGGCGCCGCGGATCGCCTCGAACACGTTGTAGGTGACGCTGGTCTCGAACAGCTCGCCACCGGCTTCGCCGTCGAAGGGCTTGTCCGGGTGGTCGGCGAACACGTAGGCCTCGCCCCAGATCAGGCCGAGTCGGCCGATGTCGAGGTCGTCGGCGATCGGGCCATAGCCGAGGATGTCGTTGGGCGGGAGTTCGTCCGGCGGCGGCGTCTTGACCGGGCCGGTCCACTCCTCGAACAGCGCGCGCAGTTGCTCCGGCGTCCGGTCGGTCTTCGCGACCGATTCGAGCGGGTAGACCGGGTCGGCGTTCCAGTAGCGGTCGAACAGGTTCTGCAGCGGCGCGATGATCCAGCCGGCAGTGAATGCGTCGACATCGACGAAGTTCTCCGACATGCTGCGCAGGTAGTACTCGTTGGCCACATTGCGCCCGCCGATCACCGCCATCGCACCATCGGCGATGAAGAGCTTGTTGTGCATGCGGTGGTTGACGCGCCCCCATTCGTCCAGCGACGCGATGAACCGGCCGCCCTGCCCGCGGTCACGCGCTCGCGCGAACGGGTTGAACAGGCGCACCTGCACGTTCTTGTGGGCGGCGAACGCGAGCCACAGCGGATCCTTGCCGCCGGTGTAGAGGTCGTCGATCAGCAGGCGCACACGCACGCCGCGCTCGGCCGCGTCGCGCAGCGCGCGCAGCAGCCAGCGGCCGGTCTCGTCGTCCTCGAAGTGGTAGTACTGGACGTCCAGCGAGACCTCGGCGCGGCGCGCCAGCTGCACCCGCGTGTCGAGCGAGAACAGGCCGAGCGGCATCAGGCGGAATCCCGACACCTCCGGCGTCGGGATCGAGCCTTGCGCGATGCGGCCCAGCGTCGTGGCGGTGCTGAGCGGGATCGCTTCGCTGGCGATCGCGGCGCGGTCGATGGCGGGCAGCGTGCCGCACGCGCCGAGCAACAGCAGCATCGCGACGGCGAGTACGGCGCGGAGAATGAGTCGGTTCATCGCCGGAACGATACTACGCATCACCCTGCCGACAGTCTCCGGAGACACCCGATGAGCCTTCCTGCCGAAGCCCCGCGCCCGCCGCTGCCACCCTTCACGCACGAGACCGCGGCGCAGAAGGCACGCCTTGCCGAAGACGCCTGGAACAGCCGCGACCCGGTGCGCGTGTCGCTCGCCTACACACCGGACAGCCGCTGGCGCAACCGCAGCGAGTTCCCGGTCGGCCGGGCGCAGATCGTCGCCTTCCTCGAACGCAAGTGGGCGCGCGAGCTCGACTACCGGCTGATCAAGGAGCTCTGGGCTTTCGAGGGCCACCGCATCGCCGTGCGCTTCGCCTACGAGTGGCACGACGCGGCCGGGCAGTGGTTCCGCTCCTATGGCAACGAGAACTGGGAGTTCGATGCGGCCGGCTTCATGGCGGTGCGGCACGCCAGCATCAACGACCTGGCGATTTCCGAGGGCGAACGCAAGTTTCGTTGGCCGGCGGGGCGTCGGCCGGATGATCACCCGAGTCTGAGCGACCTCGGGCTCTGAGCCTCGGTCAGACGACCAGCACGGCCCGGAAGTCGTTCACGTTCGTGAACGTCGGCCCCGGCGCCACCAGGTCCCCGAGCGGCTTGAAGAAGTTGTAGGCGTCGTTCGCGTCGAGAAAATCCTGCGCCTTCAGGCCCGCCGTTTGCGCACGCGCCAGCGTGCTGGGCGTGACGATCGCGCCGGCGTTGTCCTCGACGCCGTCGATGCCGTCGGTGTCGCCGGCCATCACGTGCACGTTCGGCTCGCCTTGCAGCGCGATCGCGCAGCCGAGCAGGAACTCGGTGGCGCGGCCGCCGCGGCCGCCTTTCGATTTGACCGTCACGGTCGTCTCGCCGCCCGAGATCACGACGCAGGGCTTCGCGAACG
>JBDUAG010000289.1:0-5395 GCA_040004785.1 Burkholderiales bacterium
TAGCCGGCGGTCTTGACTGCCTCGCGCACGCTGGAGGCCAGCGATTTGGTCTGCCGGTTGCTCGTGCCCGAGGCGATGATCACGCGCTCGAACAGGGCCGACAGGTGCTCGGTGTTGAACACCAGGATGTTCTGGGCCTTCAGATCTTCCAGCCCATCGACGATGACGCGTTGCAGCTTGCGAATGTCCATTCAGTTCCCGTGCAGGGACTCCTTGATTTCAGTCTCGGTAAAGATCGTGGCGGGCAATATAGCGCGCCACCGCGGCGGGCACCAGATCAAGAATGCCCTGCCCCCGCATGACGCGCTCGCGGATGTCGGTGGAGGACACGTCCATCATCGGCAGGGTCACGGCCGCGTGGGCGGCGGACGACACCTGCGGATCGACGGCGTGCTGGGCGTCGGGCCGGTCGGCGATGGCCAGCGTCACCAGGCCCAGCAGTTCGCGCCAGCCGTGCCACGTGTGGAAGCCGGCGTACTGATCCTGCCCGATGACGAGAAACCATTGCGCGCCCGGGCGTGCGGCCTGCAGCGCGCGCACGGTGTCGATCGTGAAGCTGGGGCCGCTGCGGTCGAGCTCGATGCGCGACAGCGCGAAGCGCGGCTCGCCGGCGATCGCCAGGCGCAGCATCGCCTCGCGGTCGGCCGCCGGCGTCAGTGGGCGCGCCTTCTGCCATGGTTGGCCGGCAGGCACCCAGAGCAGTTCATCCAGCCGCAATTCGGCCAACGCGACCCGCGCCAGCGCGACATGCGCGTTGTGAACCGGGTCGAAACTGCCGCCGAAGATGCCCAAGCGCGGAGCGTTGTTCAAGCCGGTGCCCAGTTCACCCAGTCGCGCGGGCGCAGGAAATCGCTGTAGAGCCGCGCTTCCGGCGTGCCGGGCTCGGGCTTCCAGTTGTAGCGCCACGTCACGATCGGCGGCATCGACATCAGGATGCTCTCGGTGCGCCCGCCCGATTGCAGGCCGAACAGCGTGCCGCGGTCGAACACGAGGTTGAACTCGACGTAGCGGCCGCGCCGGTAGGTCTGGAAGTCGCGCTCGCGCTCGCCGAACGGCAGGTTCTTGCGCGCCTGCAGAATCGGCAGGTAAGCCGGTAGGAAGGCATCGCCGACCGCGCGCAGCATCTCGAAGCTGCGCTCGAAGCCGGCCTCGGCGAAGTCATCGAAGAACACGCCGCCGATGCCGCGTGGCTCGTCGCGGTGTTTCAGGAAGAAGTAGTCGTCGCACCACTGCTTGAAGCGCGGGTACTTGTCGTCGCCGAAGGCGCTGAGGGCGTCGCGGTTGACGCGGTGGAAGTGCGCCGCGTCTTCCTCGATGCCGTAGTACGGTGTCAGGTCCATCCCGCCGCCGAACCAGGTGACGGGCTCCTTGCCTTCGGGCAGCGCCGCGAGCATGCGCACGTTCATGTGGACCGTGGGCACGTGGGGATTGCGCGGATGAATCACCAGCGACACGCCCGTCGCCTCGAACGGCGCGCCTGCGAGCTCGGGCCGGTGCTGCGTGGCCGACGGCGGCAGCAGTCTGCCTTTGACGTGCGAGAAGTTGCAGCCACCGCGCTCGATCACCCGGCCGTCTTCGCGAAGCTGCGAGCGGCCCTCGCCTTCGAGCTTGCCGCCGGGCTCGCGCTGCCAGTGATCGCGCAGAAACGGCTCGCCATCCTCGGCCTCCAGCGCCGCAACGATGCGCGCCTGCAGGCCGAGCAGGTACTCACGGACGCGCTCCGTACTCATCTCTTGATGGCGCGGAAACCGATGTCGCGCCGGTACTGCGCACCGTCGAAACGGATGCTGCCCAGCGTCTCGTAGGCGCGCGCCTGCGCGAGCCGGACGGAATCGCCCAGCGCCGTCACGCACAGCACGCGCCCGCCCGAGGTGACCGTGCCGCCCGCGGCCGGCGCGGTGCCGGCGTGGAACACCACCGCGTCGTCTGCATCCGTCGGCAGCCCGCTGATCGCGTCGCCCTTGCGCGGGTTCAGCGGGTAGCCGCTTGCCGCCATCACGACGCCGAGCGCGACGCGCCGGTCCCATTTCAGCTCGACCCGGTCGAGCGTGCCGTCGGTGGCGTGCATCAGCACGTCGAACAGATCGCTCTTGAGCCGCATCATGATCGGCTGCGTCTCGGGGTCGCCGAGCCGGCAGTTGAACTCCACGGTGCGCGGCTGGCCACTCGCATCGATCATCAGCCCGGCGTACAGGAAACCGGTGAAGGTGATGCCGTCCTTCGCCATGCCGGCGATGGTCGGGTAGATGATCTCGTGCATCGCGCGCGCATGCACGTTCGGCGTGACGACCGGCGCCGGCGAGTACGCGCCCATGCCACCGGTGTTCGGGCCTTCGTCGTGGTCGAGCAGCCGCTTGTGATCCTGGCTCGTCGCGAGCGGCACGATGTTCTTGCCGTCGCACAGCACGATGAAGCTGGCTTCCTCGCCTTCGAGAAACTGCTCGATGACAACGCGAGCCCCGCCGTCGTTGTGGACCACACCGAGCTTGTTGTCGTTGCCGCTCAGCATCCAGTCGATCGCCTCGTGGGCCTGCGCCAGCGTGGTCGCGACGACCACGCCCTTGCCCGCCGCGAGCCCGTCGGCCTTGATCACGATCGGTGCGCCGTTCTGGTCGACATGCGCATGCGCCGCGGCCGCATCGCTGAAGGTCGCGAACGCCGCGGTCGGTATCTTGTGGCGCTGCATGAACTCCTTGGCGAAGGCCTTGGAGCTTTCCAGCTGCGCCGCCGCCCGGGTCGGGCCGAACACGCGCAGCCCGCGGGCGCGGAACACATCGACCACGCCGCCTGCCAGCGGCGCCTCGGGCCCGACGACGGTGAGCGCGATCTTCTCGGCCTCGACGAAATCGGCGAGCGCGTCGAAGTCGGTGATCGCGATGTTCTGCAAATTAGGGTCGGCCGCGGTGCCGCCGTTGCCGGGCGCCACGAACACGGTCTGCACCTTGGGCGACGACTTGAGCTTCCAGGCCAGCGCGTGCTCGCGCCCGCCGTTGCCGATCACGAGCACCTTCATCCCGGACTCCGCCGAGCCGCCTCAAGGAGGCCGGGCATCCCCTCGGGGGATCGCGAGCAATAGCGAGCGAGGGGCATCATGACTCGATTTCTGCGTTGTGGAAGACCGCCTGCGTGTCGTCCAGTTCTTCGATCACGTCGAGCAGCTTCTGCATGCGCTGCGCGTCCTCGCCGGTCAGCTCGATCGTGTTCTCGGCGCGCATCGTGACCTCGGCCACGTCGGGCTTCAGGCCGGCGGCCTCGAGCGCGACCTTGACGGCCTCGAACTGCGGCGCCGGGCACAGCACCTCGACCGCGCCATCGTCGTCGGTGATCACGTCGTCGGCGCCGGCTTCGAGCGCCACTTCCATGACCTTGTCCTCGTTCGTGCCGGGCGCGAACACGAACTGGCCGCAGTGCTTGAACTGGAACGCCACCGAGCCTTCGGTGCCCATGTTGCCGCCGTACTTGCTGAAGGCGTGGCGCACTTCGGCCACCGTGCGGACGCGGTTGTCGGTCATGCAGTCGACGATGATCGCGGCGCCGCCGATGCCGTAGCCCTCGTAGCGGATTTCCTCGTAGCTCACGCCTTCGAGGTTGCCGGTGGCCTTGTCGATGTTCTTCTTGACGGTGTCGGCCGGCATGTTGGCCGCCTTGGCCTTCTCGACCGCCAGCCGCAGCCGCGGGTTCATCGCCAGATCGCCACCGCCCTGGCGCGCGGCGACGGTGATCTCACGGATCACGCGCGTCCAGACCTTGCCGCGCTTTTCGTCCTGCCGGCCCTTTCGGTGCTGGATATTGGCCCACTTGGAATGACCGGCCATGAGGCACGACTCCTGATCTCTGGATGTTGAAGCGATGTGCCGATGTCACGTTGCACGCGGTATCAAGTTTAACCGGGGGTGCGCAAGCTAGGGATTGGCCCCGTCCCCGGTGAAACCTACAACCCGTGCACCTGAGGCAGCCGGAGATTCCCATGGCATCGACCAAGCAGCACGGTTCCAAGACGCGCAGTGCCCCCAAGGCTGCGGCCAAACCAAAGCCCCGCGCAACGACTGCCGCGCCGTCGTACCGGCGCTCGACGCCGCGGGTGAAGGCTTTGAGCACCGCCACGGCCCAGCTCGCGCGCGGCGACAACAACCTGATGCTCGCCGTCGATGGCGTCTCGCTGAAGAACAAGGCGGCGCTGAACCGCGTCGTCGGCAAGGCACGCTTTCGCGCCGTCGATCTCGCGCCGACCTATCAGCAGATCTTCCAGCGCAACCGCGCCGGCGCGCTGCACCTGGCGCAGGCCTACGCCGAATCGATCGCCGACCCCGAGAGCCACCGCGCGTTGTTCCAGCAGGCAGCCGAGATGAAGGCGCCCGAGCGCAAGACGCTGATCGACGGCTACCGGCGCGCCGGCCAGGCGCGCGGTGTCGTGCATGCGATCGGCCAGCTGCCGCGCGCCCAAGGCCGCCTGCTGATGCGCGACCTGGTGATCAAGGAGGACAAGAGCGTCGATGCCCACGCACTGCGCGACGTGCTGCACTGGCTGCGCGATGCCGGCTCGCAGATCACGCGCATGGAGAAGGGCCAGGCGCCCGCGCCCGAAGGCACCGACTCGGCGGTGGTCGACTTCTTCGAGGACATCGCCGACGACATCGGGAACGCGATCCACTCGATCGTCGATGCCGTGGTCGATGCGGTGAAGACGCTCGGCCAGGCGCTGGTGGATGTCGTGAACTGGGCTGCCAACGACGTGGCCAACCTCGTCAAGGCCCTGATCGCGGTCGGCGCCCGCACCGTGCTCGATCTGCTGAACGCCGCGCTCGAGACCGGCTACAACCTGGTACGCAAGATCGTCGCCGGGCTGGAGGCGATCGGCACCGGCCTGTTCAACGTGCTCGACGCCGCCTTCAACCTCGCGAAGGACGCGCTCATCACCGTGCTGAAGGCGATCGACAACCTCGGCCGCACGCTGGGCGAGCTGCTCTCGTACCTGGCGAACAAGACGCTCGACATGATCAGGCGTGGCGTCGAGGCGCTGGTCGCGATCGGCAAGTCGATCGGCAACATCCTCGAGCAGGCGCTTGCGTTCGGCGCGACGCTGGAGCGCCTGGCCGTGCCGGCCGCGCTCGAACTCGGCCGGACGGTCGCGCAGGTGCTCGCAGAGCTGGTCAGCCGGCCGTGGAACCTGTTCGACACCGTCGTCGGCGCGCTGTTGAACATCGGCCGCACGCTCGCGAACATTCTTTCGGAGGTCGTCAACGCCGGCCTCGATCTGGTCAAGGAGATCGCACGCGCCGCGGCCAAGATCGGCACCGCGCTGATCGAGTTCACGCAGTTCATCGCGAACGCCGCGATCGGCGCCGTCACGAAGGTGCTGCAAGGGCTGCTGGAAGCCGGCAAGCTGTTCATCGAC
>JBDUAG010000290.1:0-5375 GCA_040004785.1 Burkholderiales bacterium
GCGCTTCGACCTGGAGCAGTACCTGCGGCCGCATCACGACGACCCGGGCGGTCACTTGACGGCCTGGGCGCGCCAGTTCCTGCGCACCGACGGACTGACCGGTACGCGCGAGCTGCTGCTCAACATGAACCAGTTCATCCGGGCGAATTTTCAATACGCCGCGCGCGACGAGGAAGGCACGCAGACGCCGCAGGAAACGCTCAAGCGCAGCACCGGCTCGTGCCGCGATTTCGCGCTGTTGATGATGGAAGCCGTACGCCGCCTCGGCGTGGCGACACGCTTCGTCTCGGGCTACCTGTACGACCCGGCGCTCGACGGCGGCGAGGCCAACGCCACCGTCGGCGCGGGCGCGACACACGCGTGGTTGCAGGCCTACCTGCCGGGCGCCGGCTGGGTACCGTTCGACCCGACCAACAACCTGACCGGCGGCAACCAACTGATCCGCGTCGGCGTGGCTCGCGACCCGTCGCAGGCGCCGCCGATTGCAGGCAGCTGGTACGGCGAGGCCGATGACTATCTGGGGATGACGGTCAGCGTGGCGGTGCAGCGCAGCTGACCGGGCCGATCAAGAGGCGCCGCCCATCTGGCTCTGCAGCCAGTTCTGCTCGCCGACCTTGCCAACCAGCTCGATCTCGGTCTCGAGGTGATCGACGTGCTCCTCGGTGTCCTCCAGGATGCCCTGCAGCACCTCGCGCGAAACATAGTCGCGCACGCTCTCGCAGTGCGCGATGCCGTCCTTCAGCACGCCCACCGAGCCGAGCTCGATCTTCAGGTCGCAATGCAGGATCTCGACGGCGCTTTCGCCGATCAGCAGCTTGCCGAGGTCTTGCAGATTGGGCAGGCCCTCGAGCATCAGGATGCGGTCCATCAGCTTGTCGGCGTGCTTCATCTCCTCGATCGACTCTTCGTACTCGTGCTTCGCGAGTTTCGCGAAGCCCCAGTTCTTCAGCATGCGGTAGTGCAGAAAATACTGGTTGATCGCGGTGAGTTCGTTCTTGAGCTGGAGGTTGAGGTACTCCAGAACCTTGGCGTCGCCTTGCATCGCGAACTCCTTCTTGTTTGAGATCGCTGATTGTGCCGGCCTTCGCCGGCGGCGCGCCTTACCCGAGCGCGTCGTGATGATGCTCGAATCGCGACCCGTTCGCGTTACGGTTTCAGCAGCGTCGCCAGCAGGCCGGCCAGCGCGCATGCGCCGAGCAGCGGAATCACGCCGACCTTGAAGCGGAACAGCGCCAGCGCCGCGAGCACGGCAATCGCCGCCGCGACGACATCGAAGTGCCCGGCCCAGCCTTGCGGCCACAGCACATGCCAGGCGAAGAACATCGCCAGGTTCAGGATCACGCCGACGACCGCCGCGGTGATCGCGGTGAGCGGTGCGGTGAACCGGGTGTTGCCGTGCGTCGCCTCGATCAGCGGGCCACCCGCGAGGATGAACACGAACGAGGGCAGGAAGGTGAAGAACGTGACGATGCTGGCGGCCAGTACGCCACCGAGGAGCAACGCATCGTTGCCCATCACCGCGTGCGTCCAGCCGCCCACGAAGCCGACGAATGCCACGACCATGATCAGCGGCCCGGGCGTGGTCTCGCCGAGCGCGAGGCCGTCGATCATCTGCGTGGCACTGAGCCAGTGGTGTTGCTCGACCGCGCCCTGGTAGACATAGGGCAGCACCGCGTAGGCACCGCCGAAGGTCAGCAGCGCGGCCTTGGTGAAGAACCAGCCCATCTGCGCCAGCGTGGCCTCGAGGCCCTGCACGCTCGCCAGCGCGGCCATCGCGGCGAGCCACAGGCCGGTGCCGACGATCAGCACGCGCACGAGCCGCGCACGCGTGAAGCGCGCATGCGAAGGGGTGGGCGTGTCGTCGTCGATCAGCGCGGCGCCGAAATGCTGCTGCGCTGCACCGTGGCCGCCGCTGGCGGTGAACACGCCGGGTGCGAACCGCCCTCCCAGATGGCCGATCAAGGCCGCGCTGAGGACGATCAACGGGAACGGCAACTGCACTGCAAAGATCGCAATGAAGGCCGCGAGCGCGATGCCCCACAACCAGCGGTTCTTGAGCACGCGGCTGCCGATGCGCCATGCGGCGTGCAGCACGAGCGCCGTCACCGCCGGCTTGAGGCCGTAGAAGATCCCGGCCACCGTCGGCACGTGGCCGAACGCCATGTAGACGCCGCTGAGTGCGATCAGGATGAACAGCGACGGCAGCACGAACAGCGCGCCCGCCGCAATGCCGCCGCGCGTGCGGTGCATCAGCCAGCCGATGTAGGTGGCGAGCTGCTGCGCCTCGGGGCCGGGCAGCAGCATGCAGTAGTTGAGCGCGTGCAGGAAACGCCGCTCGGAGATCCAGCGTCGCCGCACGACGAGTTCTTCGTGCATCAGCGCGATCTGCCCGGCCGGCCCGCCGAAGCTGACGAAGCCGAGCCTGAGCCAATAGCCCAGGGCCTCGCGGAACGACACCTCTGCAGGGCGTTCCGCGTCGGCCTCCCCCGGATCAGCGGGTGAAGCCACCCGGACGCGGGCGCTGCGGCTTGAAGCCACCCTTGGTCGCCGGGGCGCCCGGCTTGCGCGGCGCGAAGCTGCTGCCACCGGCCTTGTGATCGACGCGGCCGGCAGCCGGCGCGCGGTCGAACGGGCTGCGGTGCGCGTCGGCTGTGTGCGGGGCACGCGGCTCGAAGTGCGCGTCGCGGTTGAACGGTGCGCGCTCGCGCGGCGCGAAACCTTCGCCGCCGCGGGGCGCAAAGCCCTCGCCACGAGGCGTGAACGGCTTCTTGCCGAAGCCCGGCTTGTGGCCGAACGGCTTGCCACCGAAGCGGCCCGGCGCACCACCTTCAGGACGCGGCGCGTACATCTTCGGTTCCGGCGTCTTCGGCTCGAGGCCTTCGACGATGTTGACCGGGATATTCTGCGTCGTGAACTGCTGGATGCGGCGGATCATGCCGGCGTCCATGCGCTCGGCCAGCGTCACCGCCAGACCGTTGCGACCGGCGCGGCCCGTGCGGCCGATGCGGTGAACGTAGTCTTCCGCCTTCATCGGCAGGCCGTAGTTGATCACGTGGCTGATGGTCGGCACGTCGATGCCGCGCGCGGCCACGTCGGTCGCGATCAGGATCTTCAGTTGCTGGTTGCGCAGGCCTTGCAGCACGCGGTTGCGACGGCCTTGCGGGTGACCGCCGTGCAGCGACGCGACGTGGTGGCCCATGTCGGCGAGGCGGTCGGCGAGCCAGTCGGCATCGCGTTGCGTGCTCGTGAACACCAACGCCTGTTCCATCTCTTTCTGGGTCAGGATGTGGTCGAGCAGCGCGTTCTTGTGGTTCGCGTTGTCGGCCCAGTGCAGGCGCTGTTCGATGTTGGCGTGGGTGTCGGTGTGCGAGGCCACGTCGATGCGCTTCGGGTCGCGCAGCAGGTTCTGCGCGAGGCGGCCCACGTGGCCGAGGAAGGTCGCGCTGAACATCACCGTCTGGCGCGTCGCGGGGATCTGCTCCGCGATGGTGTTGATATCGTCGATGAAGCCCATGTCGAGCATGCGGTCGGCCTCGTCGAGCACCAGCAGTTCGACATTCTCGAGAATGCACTTGCCGGTCTGGATGTGGTCGAGCAGGCGGCCCGGGGTCGAGATCAGGATGTCCAGCGGGCCGCGCAGTGCGGCGATCTGCGCCGGGTACGGCACGCCGCCGACGACGGTGGCGACGCGCAGGCCAGGCACCCAGCGGCCATAGGTGGCAGCGGCCTTGGCGACCTGCATCGCGAGTTCGCGGGTCGGTGCGAGCACCAGCACGCGCGGGCCGTAGATCGTGCCGCGTTGGCGGGTCTTCTCGCCGGCGCGTGCGGCCAGCACGCGTTGGAGCGCCGGCAGGATGAACGCTGCGGTCTTGCCGCTGCCGGTGCTGGCCGAGACCATCAGGTCAGCGCCTGCGATCGCGGACGGAATCGCCTGCAGCTGAACTTCGGTGGCGGTGTCGTAGCCAGAGCTGGCGACGGCTTTCAAAAGGGCTTCATGCAGGCCCAGGGCTTCAAAACTCATGGTCTTCTTTCTTCTTCAAACACACCGGACACGCCGGCGGCCACTCCGGTAAGGGAGTCGCCTGTCAGTCGCTGGGGAGAAGGTCCGAACCGGCCCAGGCAGAACGTGCTGCGGGCAGAAAATCGAGAACAGTCAAAGCGACGGCATCGCCGCCAACCATTCCCGCAAGCTCAAGAGGCAGCTTGGGTTCGAACAGAGCGCAGCCGCGTTTGGAGCGTGCGGTGCGCGAGACTCGATGAGGTCAGAGGGGATGAACGAAACGCCACAACCTGAGTTGCGGCGAAGCTAGCATTCTATCCCGATCGGGGTTTTCCCGCAAGTGTCAGAGGGACAGGAGATGCTCACGGTAGTACGCGAGCTCGTCGATCGACTCGGTGATGTCGGCCAGCGCGGTGTGCGCCTGCTGCTTCTTGAAGCCGGTCAGGATGTCCGGCTTCCAGCGCTTGGCAAGCTCCTTCAACGTGCTGACGTCAAGGTTGCGGTAGTGGAAGAAGTCTTCGAGCTTCGGCATCGTGCGTGCCAGAAAGCGCCGGTCCTGGCAGATGCTGTTGCCGCACATCGGCGATTTGCCCTTGGGCACGTACTGCTTCAGAAACTCGATCACGTCGGACTCGGCCTGCGCCTCGTCCACCGTCGAGGCCTTGACGCGGTCGATCAGCCCGCTCTTGCCATGCGTGCCCTTGTTCCAGGCGTCCATCGCATCGAGCGCGGCGTCGCTCTGGTGGATCGCGAACACAGGGCCTTCGACGCGGTTGCCCAGGTTGGCATCGGTGACGACGACGGCGATCTCGATGATGCGATCGGTGTCGGGAAACAGGCCGGTCATCTCCAGATCGATCCAGATCAGGTTGTCGTCGCTGCGGGCCAGGGTGGTTTGATTCATGCACGGTTCTCCATGCGGGCATTTTCGCAGGTCTACACTTCGCCCCCATGCAATCCGCCTTGAATCTCACGCTCGCGTTCAGCGCCGCCCTCGTCGCGTCGCTGGTGATCAAATTCTGGCTCGCGAGCCGGCAGCTGCGGCATGTCGCCGCGCACCGCGATGCGGTGCCGGTCTTGTTCGCGCAGACCATCACCTTGCCCGCACACCAGCGCGCCGCCGACTACACGCTCGCGAAAGGCCGCTTCGGCCTGCTCGTGATGGCATTCGGCGCCGCCGTGCTGCTGGGCTGGACGCTGCTCGGCGGCATCGACCTGCTCAACGCGTTGCTGCGCGACGCGATCCAGCCGCGCTTCGGTAGCATGGCCTACCAGCTCGCGCTGCTGGCCGCGTTCGCGGTCATCGGCGGCCTGCTCGACCTGCCGTTCGAGCTCTACAGCACCTTCCGCATCGAACAGCGCTTCGGCTTCAACC
>JBDUAG010000011.1:0-18177 GCA_040004785.1 Burkholderiales bacterium
TCGAGCAGGCTGCGCTGGCCGATGTCGAACTGCTGGCGATACGCGTCGCGCGCCTTCTCGATCGCGAGCGTGTTTCGATCCAGGTAGACGAGCTGATCGACGAGCTTGCGCGTGTCGTTGTAGGCGATCGCGGTGGTCTGGCGCGTGTCGCGGCAGGCCTTGTCGCGCAGGTCGGCGGCCTGGCTCAGCAAGTTGGCCTGCTGGCGCACGCGCGCCTGATCGGCGCCACCGTTGTAGAGGTTCCAGCTCAGCACGATCTCGGCCGCGGTGTCGCGGCTGCGGTCGGCGATGGCATCGACGTTGCGCCCCGCGCTGCCGCGCAGGCGCGCCTCGACGCGCGGCTGGTAGATGCCCTTGCGGCCGTCCGCGACCGCCCGTGCGGCACGCAAGCCTTCGATGCTGGCGCTGATCGCGGCGCTCTGGCGCACCGCCGTGTTCATCGCGTCGGCGGGTGAGGCCGGCACGCTGCCCTTCAGCATCGTGATGACCGGCAGGCTCTTCGGCGGCACGACGCCGACGACGCGCTGGTAGCGCGCCGTCACGTCATGCAGGTTCGCGACCTCGGTGGTGAGATTGGATTCGGCCAGCGCGACGCGCGCACCTGCCTGCTCGAGATCGACGCCACGCCCGACGCCGGCCTTGAAGCGCGACTGAATCTGAAGGTACGCATAGCGGTGCTGCACGTAGTTGTCTTCGGCGAGCTGAACGAGGCGGCGAAAGCGCTGCACGTCGAAGTGCGCGCGCGCGGCTTCGAGGGAGGTCTGCTCGGTCACGTCGAGCAACTCGAAGTAGCGCACGAGGCGGTCATGCCCGGCGCGCGAGACATCGTTCTTCGTGCCCATGCCGTCCCACAGCAACTGCGTCAGCGTGAGGCCGGCTTCGCGACGGTTGAGGTTCTGGGTCTCGGGGGTGCGGGTCGTGATGCGGTCGCTGTCACGACCGACGTTGGCGTTCAGGTCCAGGCGCGGCAGATAGCCCGCGCGCGCGACATCGACGGCATCGACCGACGCGCGGTAGGCGTTGAAACGCGCGGTGACTTCCGGGTTGGTGTTGACGGCCTGCTCGACCGCAAGGCGCAACGGGTCTGCGGGTTGCGCGCTGGCGGCCGCTGCCGCGAGCATCAGCGCGATGGCTGAGCAAATGTGTCGATTGATGATCATCTGATTCCCAACGGTGCTTTCGGCGAATGGCAGCACGCTTCTGCTCACTGCGGCGCGAGTCTAGGGGCGCCATGGGGATTGACATTCCCGCGTCTGCGGGGGCGGACGAACTACTTCACGTCTTGTGTGATCGAGTCAGCGCGAATGCAACAGGCCTCGGGCGGCGGGTTGACCTGGGCCGTGAGATATTGCCTGGGACACCGCGCCGTTTCCGGCGCGCGCGCGACGTTCCACCGCGGAGATGCGACTCAAGTATCGCGGCTGGCGGACGAGAACATGGGGTTGGCCCAACGCGTGCTCTCAGTGACCTGTGTCGTCCCCGTCTTTCCCGATGTTCGGGCCGCTGCCCGGTCTGTGCTCGTTCGCGTCGCGTTCGCACTGCTGGCCAGCGTCACGCTCGCGCCGCGCGCGTGGGATGCCGACACGATGCTGCGGGCCGCGCAAGCGCGCGGCCCGCAAGCGGTGGCGGGCGCGCGTGCCTTGCAATCGGTGCTCGCGGGGCTGAGCGGTCAGGACGAGCTGGCCCGGCTCGAGGCGATCAACCAGTTCTTCAACCGCCGCATCTTGTTCACCTCCGATGCCGAGGTGTGGGGCCAGACCGACTACTGGGCCAGTCCGCTGGAGACGCTCGGAAAAGGCCGCGGCGATTGCGAGGACTATGTGATCGGCAAGTATTTCGGCCTGATCGCCGCAGGCGTGCCGGTCAGCCGGCTGCGGCTCGTGTACGTGCGCGCGTCGATCGGCGGGCCGGGCGGGGCGGTGTTGGCGCACATGGTGATGGCCTACTACGCCACGCCGGGCGCCGAGCCGTTGATTCTCGACAATCTGATCGGTGAGATCCGGCCGGCCTCGCGGCGCACCGATCTCGAGCCGGTGTTCAGTTTCAATGGTGAAGGCCTGTGGCAGGGCGTGGGCCCGCAAAGTGCTGGCGACCCGGTGGCGCGGCTGTCGCGCTGGCGCGAGGTGCTGGCGAAGGCGCGAGCCGAGGGGTTTCAATGAGTCGCGAGAAGATGAATCACGAAAAAGAGAGGCGCCCATGTCGCTGATCCGTCAAATCTGGCTGCTGCTGCTGGGGACGTTGCTGCTCGCGCTGCTGGCCAGCGTGACCATCAACGTCGGCTCGGCGCGCGACACCTTGCAGACGCAGCTGCGGCTGAAGAACAGCGACAACGCGACCGCGCTGGCGCAGGTGCTGTCGCAGCAGAAGGGTCAGCGCGAGATGATGGAGCTCGTCAGCGCTGCGCAGTTCGACACCGGCTTCTATCGCAGCATTCGATTTACCGGGGCGGATGGCAAGGTGGTGTTCAAGCGCGAGGCGGACGCCACCCCGTTGCATGCGCCCGCCTGGTTCGTGGCACTGGCGCCGATCGAGTCGGTGCCCGGCGTGGCGCAGGTCTCGGACGGCTGGCGCGCGCTGGGCTCGATCGAGGTCGTGAGCCAGTCCGCGTTCGCGCACGACGAGCTGTGGCAGGGCAGCCTGGACGCGACGGTCGCGCTGGCCGTGGTCGGCGTGCTCGCGGGCCTGCTCGCGGCGCTCGGCGTGGGCCGCATCCGCCGCCCGCTCGACGACACGGTGGAGCAGGCGGCCTCGCTGCAGCGCGGCGAGTACCTGACCGTGGTCGAGCCGAACGTGCCCGAGTTGAAGCGCCTGACGCGCGCGATGAACTCGATGGTCGGGCGCCTGCGTGTTGTCTTCGAGGCACAGGCGGCACAGGTCGAGAGTCTGCGCCGGCAGGCGAGCTGCGACAGCCTGACCGGCCTGTCCAACCGCGCGCACTTCATGGCGCAGCTTGGCACCGCGCTGAAGCGTGAAGACGGCCAGGCTGCGGGCGGCCTGATCCTGCTGCGCGTGCCCGACTTGGCCGACGTCAACCGCAGCCTCGGCCGCGAAGCCACCGACCGGATGATCCGCGCCATCGCGCAGACGCTGGAGGCCTATACGCAGCGCGTCGGCGGCGCCTTCGTCGGCCGCCTCAACGGCTCTGACTTTGCGCTCGCGCTGCCGCGCGGCGGCATCTCGGACGAGACCGCGCGTGCGGTGGTCGCGCTGTTGCAGAGCACGCTGCCGGCGTTCGGCGCACAGGTGTCGGTGGCCGCAGGCGCGGTCGAAACGCGCCACGGCGACGAACTGGGCGCCACGATGGGCGCGGCCGACTTCGCCCTTGCCAAGGCTGAGAGCGGCGGCGCGTTTGCGGTGGTCTCGACGAGCCCGGCCGACGGCGCATTCGCGATCGGTGGCGAGCATGGCTGGCGCGAGCGCGTGCGCGATGCGCTCGGCGCGGGCCGGGTGCGGCTCGCCGGCTTCCCGGTCGTGAACGCGGCCGGCGCGATGATCCATCTCGAATGCCCGCTGCGCCTCCAGCTGGACCCGAGCGGGCCGTTCGAGACGAGCGCGCACTGGCTGCCGCTGGCCGTTCGCAGCCGCCTCACCTCCGATGTGGACGAGCGTGCGCTGGTGCTCGCGCTCGAGGCGATCGCGCGCGACGGTGAGCCGCGCGGCATCAACATCTCGCCGGCCTCGCTGCTCGACAGCGGCTTTGCGGGGCGGCTGCGCACGCTGTTGCGAGACGCGCCGCGCGCCGCGCGCAGCGTGTGGATCGAAGTCGACGAGAGCGCTGCGGTGGAGCAGTTCGATGTCATGCGCGAGTTCGCGCGGCAGGTGCGGCCGACCGGCGCGCGCTTCGGGCTCGAGCACGCGGGCGAGCGGCTGAGCCGCATCGAGCGCCTCTTCGAAGCCGGGCTCGACTACGTGAAGCTCGACGCCTCGGTGGCGCACGGCGTGGGCGCGGATGCGCAGCGCGCCGCCTTCGTCAAGGGCCTGGCGACGATGCTGCACAGCCTGTCGCTGCAGGTCATGGCCGAGGGGGTGAGCAGCGAGGCCGACGCGCAGGCGCTGTGGGCCTGCGGCGTCGATGGCATCACCGGCCCGTGGGTGAGCACGCCCGCGACCGGCGCCGCAGGCTGAACGCCGTCAGGGCCCGCCGTCCGTCACCAGCTTGTTGCGGGTCAACAGCTCCTGGATGAGCTGGCCATCCGTGGCGCTGGCGGCCAGCCCGAAGGATGCGCGCAGATCGACGCCTTGCAGCGTGATGCGCTCGTCCTCGTTGCCCGCCGTGTAGGTGCCGTTCGTGAAGCCACCGGTCGAGCTGACGTGGATCACGGTGCTGCCCGGCGTGGAGGTGGTGTCGAAGTCCAGGTACTTCGCGAGATTGCCCGGGTCGGTGCCGACATGGTTCGCGCCCACCAGCAGGTCGCGCAGGTCCAGCGTGTCGCCGCCGGATGACACCGAGGCTGCATTGAAGTCGGTGATCGCGTCGCTGGCCGGCGCACCGCCCGCGCCGCGGTCGGCGAGGCTCCAGGCGAATGTGTCCGCGCCGGTCCCGCCCGCCAGCGTGTCGTTGCCCGCGCCGCCGTGGATGATGTCGTTGCCGGCGCCGCCATTGAGCGTGTCGTTGCCCACCCCGCCCAGCAGCCGGTCGTTGCCGGCACCGCCGTTGAGCGTGTCGTTGCCGGCGTTGCCGACCATCAGGTCGGCGTTCGCTGTGCCGGTGTAGGTGTCGTCGCCGCTCGTGCCGCCCAGCAGGCTGGTGCCGTTCACGATGTTGAGGTACTGCGTGACCGAGTGGCTCTCGCCGGCGAGGGTGTCGGTCGCGTTGAAGACCAGCGTGGCCGAGCCGGTGCCCGTGCCGGAGACTGACAGGCTGTTGAGGCTCCAGCCGGTCAGGTCGACGACAGCGTCGGTGCCGGCGGCGCCGATCGTGCTGGTGTGGCCGCCCGCGCCGTCAGAGATGACCATGCCGGTGTTCAGGCCGGCCACCGACAGCGCCGTGTAGTTGGTGGCCGCCAGCGCCAAATGCGTCGCATCGCCGTCGTTCGCGACGGCCACGTCGTGGTAGCCGGCTTCGACGGACTTGATCGCCGCCACCTGGTCGGCGGTCAGCACATGGTTGTAGATGCGCAGGTCGTCGAGATCGGCGTTGAGGAAGCGGTTGTCAGTCAGGTCGGTAGCGGCGGCATTGTTGGAGAAGTTGTTGGTGCTTCCTATGGTGAGGAGCTCGTTGAGCGTGCCGTCGAAACCCGCGTCGGTCGGCGAACCGGTGGCCTCGAGCACGCCATCGACGTAGACGCTCACGAGCTTGGTCGTGGCATCCCGCGTGACGGCGACCTGGTGCCAGGTGCCGTCGTTCACGGCGGTGGCGCTGAAGACGCCGGCCTGGTTGCCCAGATCGAAGCCGATCTTGCCGGAGGCGTTCAGCGTGCCCCATTGAATGTCGTTCGTGGCGCCGGACTGCTCGCTGGCGAGGACGGCCGGCGAATCCCAGCCGATCGCGCCGCCGACCTGTGTCGTCTTGATCCAGAAGCTCAGCGAGCCGGTCCCCATCAGAGGAGCGGTCGTGGCCGCCGACAGTGCCACCGCACTGCCCGCGCCGTCGAAGTGCAGCGCGCTTCCGGAGCTCGCGGTGTGACCGGTCACCCAGGTGGGTACCGTCGACACCGACGCCACGGGCGTGGTGTCGCTCAAGGCGCCGGTTTGCGAGTCGTAGGCGTCCGTGGTCGACGTGCCGCTCGCCTCGTTGAACGTCCAGTGCCCGACGGCCGTCACCGACAAGGTCGGCATCGCGGCATCGTTGACGGGGGTCACGTTGACGGCGATCGTGGCGGTCTCGGTCACGCCGCCGGAGGTGACGGTGTAGGTGAACGAGTCCGGGCCGTTGTAGTTGGCTGCCGGCGTGTAGGTGATCGCCCCGGCAGCCGTGAAGGAGACCGTGCCGTGGGCCGGCGTGCCGACGGCGCTGAGCGTCGGCGTGCCCTCGAAGCTGTCGGCGCCATTGACCTCGTTCAACCCGGTCAGTGGGTTGAACGTGATGACCGCGTCCTCCGTCGCCGTGACCACGTCGTTGACGATGTCGGCGACCGCGCTGACGGTGAGCGCGATCGACGAGTTGGCTGTCGTGATGCCGTCGGATGTGGCCACCCCGATTGGGTCGCTGCCGTTGAAGTCGGCGACCGGTGTGTAGGTGATCGACGCGACGGCCGCGTTGATCTGCACGGCCGTGCCGCTGATCGTCACCGTGCCCGAGCCATTGCCGCCGATCGTGGCACCGCCGCCGGTGACCACGCCCAGCGTGCCGTGCGCGACGGTCAGCGTCGTCGTCAACGCCGCGCCGTCCACGTCGGCCACGCTGACGCCGACGATGGTCGCGGCGGCGTCCTCGGCAGTCGTCTGCCCGGCCGGCACGGTGTTGACCGGCGGATCGTTGACCGCAGCCACGTTGACGCTGATCGTCGCCGTCTCGGTGACGCCGCCGGAGGTGACGGTGTAGCTGAACGAGTCCGGCCCGCTGTAGTTGGCGCTGGGCGTGTAGGTAATCGCACCATTCGCGGCGAAGGTCACCGTACCGTGAGCCGGCGTGCCGACCGCGGTGAGGACCGGCGTGCCCTCGAAGTTGTCGGCACCGCTGCTCTCGTTCAGCCCGCTGATCGGGTTGAAGGTGATCGGTGTGTCTTCGGTCGCAGCGACGGTGTCGTTGACCACGTCGGCGACTGCAGTCACGCCCAGCGTCAACGTCGAAGTGACCGAGGCCGTGCCGTCGGTGACCGTGTAGGTCGCGACCGGCACCGGGCCGTCGTAGTCCGCGACGGGTGTGAACGTGTACGTGCCGTTGGCATTGATCACCAGCGAGCCCACACCCGCCAGCACGGCAGTTGTGCCTGCAGCGTGCGCCACGCCACTGACCACGAACTGGCTGACGGCGAGCACGTTGCCATCGACATCCGAGTCGTTGGTGAGCACGTTGCCGATCTGCGCCGTGTCTTCGGCGCCATTGCTGGAATCGGCGACGGCAACCGGCGGGTCGTTGACCGGCGTGACGCTGAGTGCCAGCGCCGCGGTGGCGAGGGCGGTGCCATCGGTCATCGTGTAGGTCGCGACCGGGACGGGGCCGTTGTAGTCGGCGACCGGCGTGAACGTGTAGCTACCGTCGGGGTTGATAAGCAGTGAGCCGACACCGGCGAGGACCGCGGTCGTGCCCGCGGCGTGCGCCACGCCGTTGACCACGAACTGCGTGACCGTGAGCGGGTCGCCATCGACATCCGAGTCGTTGGTCAGCACGTTGCCGCTCTGCGGCGTGTCCTCGAGGCCGGCACCGACATCTGCGACCGCGACAGGCGCGTCATTGACCGGCGTCACGTTGAGCGTGAGCGTGTTCGGCGCGGCGTCGTAAGCACCGGCGCTGTCCTGCACGCTGAAGGTGAAGGTGGCATACGGCGAGCCGTTGCCATTGGCCACCGGCACGTAAACGAGGTGGCCCGCGGCCACTTCGGAGGCGCTGATCACGGCACCCGCCACAACGGCCACGCCATTGAGCAGGAGCGTGCCGGCTGCCGGCACGCTGTCGATGCGCACATTGGCCAGCGTCTGGCCTGCATCGGCATCGGCAAAACCGAAGTCGGCAACAGCGATTGCGTAAGAGCCGTCCTCGGCGAGCGCGTGCGTGCTGTCCGCGCCCGTTGGCGGCGTGTTGTTGCCGACGTTGACTGTGACGGTCGCGCTGTCAGTGCCTCCGTGGCCGTCGGAGACGGTGTAGGCGATGACGACCGGACCGGTGGTGTTGTTGGCCGGCGTGAAGCTGAGCGTGCCGTTCGGGTTGACGATCAGCGTGCCCAGGGCCGGGTTCGCCAGCGTCGCGCCGGTGACGGTGAGCGGGTCGCCATCCCGGTCATGGTCGTTGGCCAGTACCGGGATCGTGATCGGCGTGTTGATCGGTGTCGAGGCCAGGTCGTCGTTCGCGTCGGGCGGATCATTGACGGCACTGACGCTCAAGCTGAGCGTCGAGGCGCTGATGAGCGCGCCATCGCTGACCGTGTAGCCGATCGCCGGCACCGGGCCGTTGTAATCGGCCACCGGCGTGAAGGTATAGCTGCCGTCGCCGTTGATGACGATCGTGCCGACGCCGACGATGGCGGTCGACGCGCCGGCAGCATGCGAAACGCCGGCGATCGTGTACTGCGTCACCTGCAGCGCCGGGCCATCGACGTCGTGGTCGTTGGTCAGCACATTGCCGTTGATCGACGTGTCCTCGGGCGTGGTGCCGGTGTCGGCCACCGCCACGGGCGCGTCGTTGACGGGCGTGAGGACGATGCCGACGCTGCCGGTGACGGTGCTGCTGCCCTCGGTCACGGTGTAGCCGACGTGACCGACCGGCGCCTTGCCGTCGTAGTCGGCCGGCGGCACGTACTTCAACCCGGCCAGGTCGGCAGCGCTCAGCACCGCGCCGGCGGCCACCGGCGAGCCGTCGGCCTTCACCAACTGGCCGATCAGCGGCACCTGCGTCACGGTGATCACGGCCGCGGCTGAGGTGCCGGTCGGCGGTGTCAGCGCGAGGTTGACCGCGGGGCCTTCCTCGGTCGCGTCGATGATGTTGGAGCCGGCGCCGATCGACGGCTGTTGCGGCTGCGGCGGTTCGGCGCGCGTCAGCCCGCCCGCCACGTGTGCGTTCTGCGCAGCGTCCAGGCCGCCGGACAGCGCCAGGCTGGCCGGCGTGACGCTCTCGGCGATGCGATCGACGCGCAGGCCCGGCAAGAGGTCGCCGGCACCGTCACCACCGCTCACGCCGGCCGCCGTCGCGGCCTGGGGGTCGGACTCGTTGAGCGCGCTGATGACGCGGTCGAGGTCGCCCTCGGATTGCGCACCCGGCTTGAGGTGCGTCATCGCCGAGTGCGCGGTGTTCGAGTCCTCGGGGCTGAACTGGACGATGCCGTTCTGCGTCGTCAGGATCACATCGCCCTTGTGGACCATGTCGCCCAGCTTCAGCAGGTGCATCTTGCCGTCTGCGCCACGAATGCGCGCCACGCCCCAGATGCCGGTGACTCTGCCTTGGACGGTTTGGATCATGGTGGGCATGGGATGGCCTTGCGGACGCAATTGCATAGATGGAGGAGCGTACCGCAGCGACGCTGCGCTAAGTGCGATTCAGAGTCGGGTGTTCGTGAAGTGAATCACCGAAGAGGCTGGTTTTTGCGCACATAGTGCAGGCGCCGAGTGAGCGACCAAGCGCCCGTCGGGGAGGCGTTCAGCGCTCGCGGAGGGCGTAGGCCTTGCCCTTGAGGACGGGTTTGAGCAGGTAGGACATGACGGATTTGTTGCCGGTCAGGATGTCCACCTCGGCGGTCATGCCGGGAATGATTGGCATCTTGTCGCTGAACTTGACCTGCGTCGTGTGCACGCGCACCAGGTAGAACGCATTGCCCTTTTCGTCGACCACGGTGTCGGGGCTGATGTTGTCCACCTCGGCGGCCATGCCGCCGTAGATGGAGAAGTCGTAGGCGCTGAACTTCACCGTCGCGGCCTGGCCCGGGCGGATGAAGGCGATGTCCTTGGGCAGCACCTTGGCTTCGAGGAGCAGCGCGTCGTCCAAGGGCACGATCTCGACGATGTCCTTGCCCGGCTGCACCACGCCGCCGACGGTGTTGGCGAGCAGCCGCTGCACGCGGCCGCGCAGCGGCGCCCTGATCTGCGACTTGTCGACCTTGTCGGTCAGCGCCACCGCACCCTGATTCAGCGCGTTGAGCTTGCCCATCACATCGGCCATTTCCTTGCGCGCGTCGTTGCGGAAGGTCAGCTCGGTCTCCTGGATCTTGCGCGTGGCCTCGCCGATGGCGGCCTGCACGCGGGCGATCTGCGCACCGGCTTGTTCGTTGTCGCCGCGCGCCTTCGAGACCGCGCCTTCGAGCCGGAGGATGTCCACTTCCGAGACCGCACCGCTGGCCAGCAGCGGCTTGGTCTTGGCCAGCTCCTGCTGGTTCAGGTCGAGCGAACGCTCGGCCGAGGCCTTGCGTGCGCGCATTTCGCTCAGCTCCTGCTCGCGTTGCGCCAGCTGCTGCCGGTTGATCGACAGCATGGTGTTGAGCTCGGACAGGCGCGTTTCGTAGAGCCGCCGTTCCTCCTCGACGATGCGCTTTTCTTCAGGGTTGTCGCTCGGCGGAGGCGGTTGAAACGCCGCACCTTCCGCGATCGCGCGCAGGCGCGCTTGGCGCGCCCGCAGCGCGAAACCCTGCGCCGCGCTCTCGCGCACGCCGGATGTCGCGCGGGTCTCGTCGATCTTCAGCAGCAGCTGATCCTTCTCGACGACCTGGCCTTCCTTGACGAGGATTTCGGACACCACACCGCCGTCGAGCGACTGCACCAGCTGCAACTGGCGCGACGAGATCACGCGCGCATCGCCCTTGGTGATCTCGTCGACGTGTGCGAGGCAGGCCCACACGATCAGCAGCAGGATCACGACGACCGCGGCGCGCACGATCTTCTGTGCACGCTGCGTGCGCGCGCGCGACATCACGTCGCCGGCTTCGAGCTCGAAGCTGCGAAAGCCCGCGGCGTCGTTCCCGCCCGGCACGGATGCGAGCGCGGTCTTGACGTGATCCAGCAGGCGCGCCGCCACCGGCAGCTTGGGCGCTTGCGGCGGCAGCGTCGGGAGATTCTCTGGGGTTCCGCTCATCAGGCAGCCTTCGCGACGCGGCCGCTGGCCAGCGCTTCCATGATGCGGTCGCGCGGGCCGTCGGCGACGATCTTGCCGCCGTCGATCACGATCACGCGCGAGACCATCGCGAGCATCGAGGTGCGGTGCGTCACCAGCACCACGGTCTTGTCGGCCGCGAACGCGCCGATGCGGGTCGTGATCTGCGCCTCGGTCGAGAAATCCATCGCGCTGGTCGGCTCGTCGAGCAGCAGCATCGGCGCGTTGTGCAGCAGCGCGCGCGCCAGCCCGACGCTCTGGCGCTGCCCGCCCGAGAGCGATTCGCCGCGCTCGCCGACCGTCATGTCGAAGCCGCGCGGGTGCCGGTTCACGAGGTCGCTCAGGCCGGCGATCTCGGCCGCGGCCACGATCGCGGAGTCATCGGCGTAGGGCAGGCCGAACGCGATGTTCTCGCGCAGGGTGCCGTAGAACAGCGTCACGTCCTGCGACACATAGCCGAGGTTGCGGCGCACGTCGGCCGGATCGAGCTGGCGCAGGTCGATGCCGTCGAGCAGCACGGCACCATCGGTCGGCTGGTACAGGCCCATGATCAGGCGCTGGATCGTCGACTTGCCCGAGCCGACGCGGCCGATCAGCGCCACGTGCTCGCCGGGTGCGATCTTGAAGCTCAAGCCATCGAGCGCGGAATCGCCGCGGCCCGGATAGGAGAACTTGACGTTGCGGAACTCGATCTCGCCGCGCAGCTGCGGCCGCTCGATGAAGCTTGTGCCGACGGGGCGCTCGACCGGCTTGTCCATCATCCGGTTCAGGTTGTCCATCGCGGTGCGCGCGCCCTGGTACTGCATCAGCAGCCCGACGATCTGGCCGGCTGGTGCGAGCGCGCGCGAGGCCAGCATGCTGGAGGCGATCAGCGCGCCCATCGTCAGCTCGCGCTGGCCGATCAGATAGACGCCGATGATGATGATCGAGACCGTCACCAGCTGGCTCAGGAAGTTGGTCGTGTACATCGCGCCCGACGAGACCGCGCGCATCTTGACGTTGGTGCGCGCGAGAAAAATGTTGGTGCGCTCCCATTTCGACTGGATCACGCCCTCGGCGCCCTGTGCCTTGATCGTCTCGATGCCGGTCAGGCTCTCGATCAGCGTGGCGTTGCGTTGCGCGCTCGCCTTGTAGGTGGTCTCGGAGAGCTCGTGCAAGCGGCGCTGCTGCACCATCCCCAGCCCGAAGATGACGATGCCGACGAGGATCACCGGCAGCGCGAGCCACGGCGAGATCCAGAACATCACGACGATGAAGATCAGCGCGAACGGCAGGTCGATCAGTGCTGTGACGGTGCTCGAGGCGATGAAGTCGCGCACCTGCTCGAAGCCGCGCAGGTTGGAGGCGAACGAGCCCACCGATTCCGGGCGATTCTCGAGCCGCATGCCGAGCACGCGCTCCATCAACGTGGCGGAAATCTGCACGTCGATGCGCGCACTCGCCTCGTCGACGAAGTGGCTCCGTAACAGCCGCATGAAGAGGTCGGCGCCGAGCACGAGCACGACGCCGATCGCCAGCGCCCACAGCGTCTCGACCGCGTTGTTCGGCACGACGCGGTCGTAGACGTTCATCGAGAACATCGGGAACGCGAGCGCGAACAGGTTGACGAGCAGCGCGGCCCACAGCACGTCGCGGTAGACGAAGCGCTGTTGCAGCAGCGCGCCCCAGAACCAGTGGCGCGAGCGCGGCGTGGCCGCGGTCGCATCGCCGCGGCCTTCGGTGCGCGAGTCGAACCGGAAATGCGGGCGCACGAACAGCACCACGCCGGTGAAGCGGCTGTCGAGCTCAACACGCGTCAGCGTGACGGTGCCCTGGCCGGTCTCGGGCAGCAGGACGCGCGCTTCGCTCGCGTCGGCGTCCCAGCCCATCAAGACGCAGGCGCGGTTGTCTTTCAGGATCAGCGTGACGGGCAACGCGGCCGGGTCGATCTCGCTCAGCGCGAGCCGCTGCAATTTGGCCGACATGCCCGCGCGCGCCACGGCGCGCTCGGCGAGTTCGAGCGTCATGCGGCCATCCACCAGCGGCATGCCGGCCGACAGCGATGCGCGCGACGCGGCCTGACCGAACAACCGGCAAACCTCCACCAGGCAATCGAGCAGCGGGTCGGGGTGGATCAGGTCTTCGCGCAGACGTGTGGGAGCGGTGGCCGAGGCGTGGACAGGGACGGGCGAGGTCATGGGCGGCGCGTGTGCATCACGCGATATCGGCACAGTGCACGTCGAATTGACCCCGCCGCTTGTCCGCAAAGTAGTGCTTCAGCGTTTCGCGCACGGTGCGGAAGGCGAGCTCGTCCCACGGGATCTCGTCTTCGGTGAAGAGTCTCGCCTCGATCGTTTCGGGGCCGGGCGCGAACATGGTATCGAGCAGCCGCGCGCGAAAGTAAAGATGCACCTGGCCGACGCGCACCACGCTGAGCACCGTCAGCAGCCCCTGCATCTCGAAATGCGCGCCGGCCTCTTCATCGGTCTCGCGGGCCGCGCCCTGTTCGACGGTTTCGCCGAGTTCCATGAAGCCTGCCGGCAACGTCCACAGGCCGTAGCGGGGCTCGATGTTGCGACGGCACAGCAGCACCTGATCGCCCCAGGCCGGCACGGTGCCGACGACGTTGAGCGGGTTCTCGTAGTGGACGTTGCCGCAGACCGTGCAGGTGGCACGCTCGCGGTTGTCGTCCGCAGGCACCGCGTAGACGGTCGCGCCGCCGCAGACCTTGCAATGCTTGAAACTGCGCGCAGAGAACGGCGTGAACATGGGCGCGAGTGTAGCGCCGCACCTCGTGCCAGCATGGCTGCGCCGCCACGCCGCATGGCATCATTCCACGGTCCATTCGCAAGGATTCATCGCCATGAGTTTCGTCTTCAATCCGCCTGACACGCCCTCGGTTCCGGTTCAGGGCGGCGCCGCGAGTGCGCGCTTCCCGGTGAACCGCATCTACTGCGTCGGACGCAACTACGTCGAGCATGCGATCGAGATGGGACACAGCGGGCGCGAGGCGCCGTTCTTCTTCATGAAGCCGGCCGATGCGGTGCTGCCGATTGCCGAAGGCACGGTCGGGCAGATGCGCTACCCGACGCTGAGCAAGAGCCTGCATCACGAGCTCGAGCTGGTCGTGGCGATCGGCAAGGGCGGCCGCGACATCCCCGCCGCGAAGGCGCTGGAGCATGTGTGGGGCTACGCCATCGGGCTCGACATGACGCGCCGCGATCTGCAGAACGACGCGAAGAAGCTCGGCCGGCCGTGGTGCATCGCGAAGGGCTTCGACGAATCGGCACCGATCGGCCCGATCCGACGCGCCGAGGAATGCAGCCTGACGGCGGACACGGTGATCGCGCTGCAGGTCAACGGCAAGCCCCGCCAGGCGAGCACGCTGGGCAAGCTGATCTGGAGCGTGGCCGAGGTCATCGAGCACCTCTCGAAGGCCTGGGAGCTCGCGCCCGGCGACCTCATCTTCAGCGGCACGCCGGAAGGTGTCGCGGCGGTCGAGGTGGGCGACACCCTGAGCGGCCACCTCGACGGCGTCGGCACGCTCGAGCTGAAGATCGTCGCTGGCTGATCCACGCATGAAGCTCTACAACTACTTCCGTTCCTCGGCCTCGTACCGGGTGCGCATCGCGCTCGCGCTGAAGGGGCTGGAGGCCGAGCTGCTGCCCGTCCACCTGCTGCGCAACGAGCATCTCGCCGATGGTTTCGCCGCGCTCGCGCCGGCCAAGCTGGTGCCGCTGCTGGTGGATGGCGATCGGGTGCTGGCGCAATCGATGGCGATCATCGAGTACCTCGACGAAGTCCACCCGACGCCCAGCCTGCTGCCCGGCGACGCCGCGGCGCGTGCGCGCATCCGCGCACTGGCGCAGGACGTGGCTTGCGAGATCCACCCGCTCGACAATCTGCGCGTTCTGCGCTATCTCATGCACGACATGAAGGTCAGCGAAGACGACAAGAACCGCTGGTACAAGCACTGGGTCGAGACCGGGCTGGAGGTGGTCGAGAAATGCCTCGCGTCACCCGCGACCGGCCGC
Organism: Burkholderiales bacterium; assembly: GCA_040004785.1. Classification (GTDB taxonomy): domain Bacteria; phylum Pseudomonadota; class Gammaproteobacteria; order Burkholderiales; family Burkholderiaceae_C; genus LMDS01. The sequence goes on from JBDUAG010000011.1 coordinate 14,689, forward strand.
TTCTGCCATGGCGACACGCCGACGCTGGCCGACTGCGTGCTGGTGCCGCAGATCCTGAACGCGCAGCGCTTCGAGTGCCGCCTCGACCATGTGCCGACCGTGATGCGCGTGTTCGACGAGTGCATGCAACTGGCCGCGTTCTACAAGACGCAGCCGTCGGCTTATCCCGAGTCGACCTGATGCGGCATCCCGACTGGCTGGCGCCCGCGTGGCATCTGTCGAATGTCGGCGCGCTGATGACGACGCGCGCCGGTGGTGTCAGCACCGCGCCGTTCGACGCGTTGAACCTGCGCGCCGGCCTCGGTGACGACGCGGCGGCGGTCGCGCACAACCAGCGTGTCGTCGCGGAAGCGATCGCTGCGGCGCTGGTCTGGTTGAACCAGGTGCACGGCCGGGAGGTCGTGCGGCTGACGGCATCCGATGCGCGCGCCGCTGCCACGGTGCACGACGCCGACGCGAGCGTCACGACCGAGCCCGGCGTGGGCTGCGCGGTGCAAGTCGCCGATTGCCTGCCGGTGCTCTTCGCCGCGCCGGACGGGCGTGCCGTCGGTGCGGCGCACGCCGGCTGGCGCGGGCTTGCGCTCGGCGTGCTGGAGGCAACGCTGCAAGCGGTTTGCGAGGCCGCGGCCTGCGAGCCGCGAGAAGTCAGGGCATGGCTCGGCGCCTGCATCGGACCGGCGCAGTTCGAAGTCGGCGCCGATGTGCTCGCGGCCTTCGAGGCGGCGCCCGATTCGCCGCGCTTCCGGCCGCGTGGGCCGACTCACCCGGGCAAGTGGCTGGCCGATCTGCCGGCGTTGGCGCGCGATCGGCTGCATGCCGCCGGCCTGCCTGACGTGAGCGGTGGCGCCTGGTGCACCGTCAGCGAACCTTCACGGTTCTTTTCGTACCGGCGTGACCGCATCACCGGCCGCATGGCCGCCTGCATCTGGATCCTGCCGCGCTGATTCCGCGGCGCGTCGCGCCCGGCGCCGCGCCGGGCTGAAGAACAGGTAGCCGACCACCCCCAACGGCAGCAGGCCATACAGCAGCACGGTGACGAGTGCGCCCAGCAGCGTGCCGTCGCTGCTCGTCGCCTCCACGACCGCCACCATCAGCACCACATAGAGCCACGCAATCGCCACCAGCACCATCTTTCGCTTCCTTCAATTATCTTATTGTGAAATTGATTGTCACAATGCAGCAAGATTAAGTTAGAGTGCGGATATACAGACGGGCCAGAGTCACGTAAAACCGGCCTCAGACGGGGGCTTGAGTCCGCGCGCGAAACACCAGGAGACCTATGAAAGCCAAGCCCGATTCTGCGGCCCAGACCGTCCCCGATTTCACCGCCGGCGCGCAGGCTATGAGCGCGTCGATGAACGAGATGTGGAAGACCTTGTCGGGCCTGAAGCTGCCAGCGCCTGCGATGAGCGAGTTGCAGGGTGCTTACCTGAAGCAATCCACCGAGCTCTGGAACCAGACGCTTCAAGCCAAGCCTGCACCTGCTGCCGATCGCCGCTTCGCCGCCAAGGAGTGGACGTCGAACCCGGCCAACGCGTTCGTGGCGCAGATGTACCTGCTGAATGCGCGCACGCTGATGCAGATGGCCGACCACCTGGAGGGCGACGAGAAGACCCGGGCGCGTATCCGCTTCGCGGTGCAGCAGTGGGTGGATCTCACGTCGCCGAGCAACTACCTCGCGCTCAACCCGGAGGCGCAGCGCAAGGCGCTCGACACCAAGGGCGAGAGCATCGCGCACGGCATCAAGCAATTGCTGCACGACGTACAGCAAGGCCATGTGTCGCAGACCGACGAGAGCGTGTTCGAAGTTGGCCGCAACGTTGCGACGAGCGAAGGCTCGGTGGTGTTCGAGAACGAGCTGTTCCAGCTCATCGAATACAAGCCGCTCACCCCCAAGGTGTTCGAGCGGCCGATCCTGTTCGTGCCGCCGTGCATCAACAAGTACTACATCCTCGATCTGCAACCCGAGAACTCGCTGATCCGCCACACCGTGGCGCAAGGCCATCGCGTGTTTGTCCTGAGTTGGCGCAATGCCGACGACAGCATCAAGAAGTTCACCTGGGATCAGTACATCGAGGACGCCGCGATCCGCGCGGTCGGGCTGGTGCAGGAGATCACGGGCAGCACCAAGCTGAACACGCTCGGCTTCTGCGTCGGCGGCACGATTCTCGCGACCGCGCTGTCGGTGCTCGCGGCGCGCGGCGAGAAGCCCGCGGCGAGCGTGACGCTGCTCACCACCTTTCTCGATTTCACCAGCACCGGCGTGCTCGACCTGTTCATCGACGAGACGATGGTGAAGATGCGCGAGATGACGCTAGGCCCGCAGAGCCCGGGCGGCGGCAGCCTGCTCAAGGGCCAGGAACTCGCGACCACGTTCAGCTTCCTGCGGCCGAACGACCTGGTCTGGAACTACGTCGTCGGCAACTACCTCAAGGGCGAGACCCCGCCGCCGTTCGACCTGCTCTACTGGAACAGCGACAGCACGAACCTGCCAGGCCCGATGTACTGCTGGTACCTGCGCAACACCTACCTTGAGAACAACCTCGTGGTGCCGGGCAAGGTGACGGTCTGCGGCGAGAAGATCGACCTCGGCCGCATCGACGTGCCGACCTACGTCTACGCCTCGCGCGAAGACCACATCGTGCCCTGGCAGGGTGCGTACCGGAACACCCAGGTGCTGAACGGCAAGGTCCGCTTCGTGCTCGGGGCCTCGGGCCACATCGCCGGAGTCATCAACCCGCCAGCCAAAGGCAAGCGCAGCCATTGGATCGGTGCCGCCTTGCCGGCTGACGCACAGGACTGGTTCGACAAGTCCAAGGAGCATCCCGGCAGCTGGTGGACCGACTGGGTCACCTGGCTGAACAGCCACGCGGGTAAGCAGGTCGCCGCACCGAAGGCGCCTGGCAATCGGCAGCACCGGGTGATCGAGCCCGCGCCCGGTCGCTACGTCAAGGCCAAGGCGACCTGACGCGACCCCTCTTTCAATTCATTCACAGGAGATACACATGACCACCGATATCGTGATCGTCGCTGCCGCCCGTACCGCCGTGGGCAAGTTCGGCGGCACCCTGGCCAAGACCGCCGCACCCGATCTGGGTGCAGCCGTCGTCGTCGACCTGCTGCGCCGCGCCAAGCTCTCTGGCGATCAGATCAACGAACTCATCTTCGGCCAGGTGCTCACCGCCGGTTCGGGCCAGAACCCCGCGCGCCAGACCGTCATCAAGAGCGGCCTGCCGCAAAGCATCCCGGCGCTGACCATCAACGCCGTGTGCGGCTCCGGCCTGAAGGCCGTGATGCTCGGCGCCCAGGCCATCCGCGACGGCGACTCCGACATCATCATCGCCGGCGGCCAGGAAAGCATGAGCCTCGCGCCCCACGTGCTGCCCGGCTCGCGCGACGGCATGCGCATGGGCGACTGGAAGCTGGTCGACACCATGATCGTCGACGGCCTGTTCGACGTCTACAACAAGTACCACATGGGCATCACCG
>JBDUAG010000291.1:0-5358 GCA_040004785.1 Burkholderiales bacterium
AGACCTTGTTGACGATGCCCATGTCGTCCGCGGACATCAGGTCGTAGCGCAGGCTCGACGAGACATGCAGCACGTCTTCCGGGTTGCAGCCGAGCGAGTCGAGCATGTACTCGAAGGCCTGCAGGCGCGGCTTGTAGGCCTGCGCCTGCTGCGCGGTGTAGACACGGTGGAACGGCGCGCCCAACATCGCCACATTCTTCTGGATCTGGTCGTCCGACGCGTTCGACAGAATCACCAGCGGAATCTCCTTCGCCACCTTGGCCAGGCCGGCGGGAACATCGTCATGCGGGGTCCAGGTGGGAACCGCGTCGTAATACTTCTGCGCCTGGTGATCGAGGTACTGGATCTTCCACTTCTTGCACAGGCGCCGCACCGCGTTCTTCAGCACCACCTCGTAGGGTTGCCAAGCGCCCAGCACCTCGTCGAAGCGGTAGGCGCTGAAGTCGGCAATGAACTGCTCCATGCGATCGGCGGGGATGCGGTCGGCGAACATGTCGCGCGTCAGCTCGCCCATGCGGAAACGGGTCAACGTACCGTAGCAGTCGAAGCTGATGAATTTGGGTCGGAAGGTCATTGGTGTGAGTCCTGTAGGTCGGTGATCGAAGCTCGTCATCACCATTTCATTGAAGCATGTGACGAAATCGAGTCAGTGCGGATTTGGCCGGTGCCAAACGTCGAAGCTGTGGTTTGGATGGCCTGTCTCGGCATGGCATGCGGTCTGCGCCGTGCGGGTGCGGCGGCGCACTTCATTGCGGCACCGCGAAGTCGATCAGCACGCTTTTGGCGCGCAGATTCGCCTCGACTGCCTGGCGACCCAGGTCCTTGCCGATGCCCGACTGGTGGAAGCCGCCGGTCGGGATGTTGAAGTCCGACGTGCGGCCGTAGCGATTGATCCAGACCGTGCCGGCCTGGATGGCGCGCATCGCGCGCAGGGCGCGACCGATGTCGGCCGTGTGCACGCCGGCCGCCAGGCCGTAGTGCTCGTGCGCGGCCAGGGCAAGGCCTTCTTCTTCGGTGTCGAAGGTCTGCACCGTCAGCACCGGCCCGAAGATTTCCTCGGTCACCGCCGGGTTGCCGGCGTCGACCTGCCCGATCAGCGTCGGCTGGTAGTAGGCACCGCCCGCGTTCACGTCGGCCAGCGCACCGCCGCACAGCAGTTCGGCACCGGCTGCGCGGGCGCGGGCGACGATGTCGGCGATGCGCGCCGCCTGCGGTGCCGAGATGATGGGCGACAGCGTGGCGGCGTCATCCCAGGTCGGGCCCAGCCGCAGCGCCCTGAAGCGCTGCACGATGCGCTCGGTCAGCGCGTCGGCGATGCCGCGCTGCACGATCAGGCGTGAGCCCGCAACGCACACCTGGCCGCCGTTGCCGGTGATCGCGCCGGCGATGATCGTGGCGAGCTTGTCGAGGTCGGGCGCGTCCGCGAAGACGAGCTGCGGGCTCTTGCCGCCGAGTTCGAGCGTGACCGGCTTCGGCCCGTGCATCGCGCACGTGGCCATGATCGCCGCGCCGGTGCGCGTCGAGCCGGTGAAGGTCATCTTGGCGATGCGCGGGTGCCGGCTCAGCGCGTCGCCGGTGACCCGGCCATCGCCCTGCACGATGTTGAAGACGCCAGCCGGCACGCCGGCCTGCACCGCCAGTTCGGCCAGCCGCAGCACCGAGAACGGTGTCAACTCCGACGGCTTCAGCACGACCGCGTTGCCGGCCGCGAGCGCGGCACCGACCTTCCACGACGCCATCACGAGCGGGAAGTTCCACGGCGTGATCGCACCGACGACGCCGTAGGGTTCGGTCACCGTCATGCCGAGGTGGTCGGTGCGAGTGGCCGCGACGTCGCCGCCGAGCTTGTCGGCGTACTCGGCGAAGAAGCGCAGGCCTTCGGCGGTGAACGGCACGTCCCAGGGCAGCGCGTCGCGCAGCGGGCGGGTCGAGCCGATGGCCTCGAGCGGCGCCAGCACGGCCGCATCGGCCTCGACCAGGTCGGCCCATCGCCGCAGCACACGGGCGCGTTCGCGCGGCGCGCGGGTGGCCCAGTCGCTGGCGCGCCAGCGCGTCCAGGCGTTGGTCACGGCGCGATCGACGGTGTCGGCGTCGGCCACCGGCAGCACCGCGTACGCTTGTGCGTCGGAAGGGCGGCGCACGTCCATCGACTCGCCCGGCGCTGAACCGTCAAGCGCGCCGACGAGCACGCCGTCGATGAAGTGGCCGCTGGGCACGCTGATCTGATCGGGGTGGAAACTGTGCACGCGAGGCCTTGCTGATTTGAGGTTCAATCGACCCGCAGATGCTAGGCAGGGTGGCGCGGAATTTGCCGCTGTACACGAGCCGGCGATCGCAGCAAATTGCGATTCAAGCGGCCGTCACAACCGAAGCTGCGGTATTGCCGAAAGCAGCAAGATCGTCCAAGCCGGGCACTGGCCGCGCTTGCAACCATCGCGTGAAACCAATGTTCTGGAGATGTCCTTGAGTGATGCATCAAGTGGGCCACTGCCCTCTGCCGACGGGATCGCGCTGCGTCCCATTCAGGCCGCCGACCTGGAGGCTGCCCATGCGCTGTCGCTGCGCGTGCACTGGCCGCACCGGCTGGCCGACTGGCAGTTCAACTTCGAGTTCGGCAGCGGCGTGGTGGCCGAGCGCGACGGCGAGCTCGTCGGCACCGCGCAGTACTGGCCCTGGGGCGACGCGCACGCGACCCTCGGCCTCGTGATCGTCGACCCACGCTGCCAGGGCCGGCGCATCGGCTACCGGCTGATGGGCGCGCTGCTCGCGCGCCTGGACGGTCGCAGCGTGCTGCTGCACGCCACGCCGGAGGGCCGGGGCCTGTATGAGCGCCTCGGATTCGTGCGGGCTGGCGAGGTGCGCCAGCACCAGGGCACGGCGCTGCCGGCGCCGCTGGTCGCGCTCGACGAAGGCTGGCGCCTGCGCCCGGCCGACCGGCACGACACCGCCGCCCTCGCCGCGCTCGATGCGCAGGCGCGCGGCATGCCGCGCGACGCGATGGTCGCGGCGCTGCTCGACCAGGCCGACACCGTGGTGCTCGACCACGACGGCCAGGCCCGCGGCTTCGCGGTGCTGCGCCGCTTCGGCCGCGGCCTCGCGATCGGCCCGGTGGTCGCGCCGGATGCCGACAGCGCAAAGGCGTTGATCGCTTACCTCGTCGGCCTGAGCGCCGGCAAGTTCGTGCGCATCGACGTCGACTTCGACAGCGGCCTGACCGAGTGGCTCGAAAGCCTGGGCCTGCTTCGCGTCGATGCGCCGACGGTGATGGTGCGGGGCACGCCGCCCGTGGTGGCCACGGAGGCCAGGCTGTTCGGCCTCGTCAATCAGGCTTTGGGCTGAACGGGAATTCACGTGAGTTTTGTTTACAAGTCGGACCCAGTGCGCGGGCGCCAGTGGGCCGAGGTCTTCGCGCGCCGCATGCCACAGCTGCCGTTCCACATCTGGCCCGACATCGGCGACCCGGCCGCGGTGCGCTTCCTCGCGGCGTGGGAGCCACCGCCCAATCTGCACGAGCTGTTCCCGAACCTCGAGCTGCTGTTCTCGTCGGGTGCCGGCGTCGACCAGTTCGACTTCGCAGCGTTGCCGGCCGAGTTGCCCGTCGTGCGCATGATCGAGCCGGGCATCACCGCCGGCATGGTCGAGTACGTCAGCTGGGCCGTGCTGGCGCTGCACCGCGACATGCTGCACTACCAGCGCCAGCAACGCCGCGCGCAATGGCAGGTCGCGCCGGTGCGCGCCGCCGCGCAATGCCGGGTCGGCGTGCTCGGGCTGGGCTCGCTGGGCCAGGCCGCGCTGACGCAGCTGCGCACGTTCGGCTTCGACTGCGCCGGCTGGAGCCGCTCGCGCCACACGCTGGCCGGCGTTCAGTGCTTCGCCGGCAGCGACGAGCTGCCCGCCTTTCTCGCCCGCACCGACGTGCTTGTCTGCCTGCTGCCGCTGACCGACGAGACCCGCGGGTTCCTGAACGCCGCACTGTTCGCGCAGCTGCCGCGTGGCGCCGGGCTCGTGCACGTGGGGCGCGGCCCGCACCTCGTTCAGCAGGACCTGCTGGACGCGTTGGCCACCGGGCAGATCGCCGACGCGGTGCTCGACGTGACCGACCCCGAACCGCTGCCGCCAGAGCACGCGTTCTGGCAACACCCGAGCATCTGGCTCACGCCGCACATCGCCAGCATGACGCAGCCGCACACGGCGGCCGAGGCGGTGCTCGACAACCTGCGCCGCTTCGAGGCGGGTGAACCGATGCTCGGACGCGTGGATCGCGCGCGCGGCTACTGATTCGGCCCGCCACATCTTCTGCCGAACGCGCGCGCAGAACGAAGGAGCATTGCGCGCGACGAGCCGATTGCAGCACCACCGTTCGAGGCCACGCCCCTATTCTGGAGGCTCATCTTCAAGAGCCACCGCCATGTCTTCCAGAGACCTCTCCCCCCTCGACGCACTGATCGCGCTCGACCGTGACCACCTGATCCACCCCGTCGCGCCATGGCGCAAGCACGAGGAGCGCGGCGTGACCGTGCTCGAGTCCGGCCACGGTTCATGGCTGAAGGACGCGGCCGGCCGCGAGCTGCTCGATGCGTTCGCCGGCCTCTGGTGCGTGAACATCGGCTATGGCCACGAGAGCGTGGTGCAGGCCGCGGCCGAGCAGATGCGCAAGCTGCCGTACGCGACCGGCTACTTCCACTTCGGCAGCGAGCCGGCGATCCGCCTGGCCGCGAAGCTGGTCGAGATCACGCCGGCCTCGCTGACGCGCGTCTACCTGACGCTGGGCGGCTCGGAGGCGGTGGACGCGGCGGCGCGCTTCATCACGCAGTACCACAACAACACCGGCCGGCCGACCAAGAAGCAGTTCATCTCGTTGCAGCGCGGTTACCACGGCTCGTCGTCGTTCGGCGCCGGGCTGACGGCGCTGCCGGTGTTCCACCGCGGCTTCGACCTGCCGCTGCCGAACCAGCACTACATCGCATCGCCCTACCCGTACCGCAGCGCCGACGCCGATCCGCAGGCCGTGATTGCGGCCTCGGTCGCCGCACTGCGCGCCAAGGTCGCCGAGCTCGGCGCCGAGAACGTCGCCGCGTTCTTCTGCGAACCGATCCAGGGCTCGGGCGGTGTGATCGTGCCGCCGGTCGGCTGGCTCAAGGCGATGCGCGACGTGACGCGCGAACTCGACATCCTGTTCGTGGTCGACGAGGTCATCACCGGCTTCGGCCGCACCGGGCCGATGTTCGCGTGTGAGGCCGAGGGCGTCGAGCCTGATCTGATGACGCTGGCGAAAGGCCTGACCGCCGGCTACGCGCCGATGGGCGCGACGATGGTCTCCGAGAAGGTCTACGCCGGCATCGCCGACGGCGCGCCGGC
>JBDUAG010000292.1:0-5354 GCA_040004785.1 Burkholderiales bacterium
ATAAGTTAAATCTTTTGACATCGACATCAGATATTCTTAATATCATGCGATGCCGTCGCCCACAACAAAGCCCTGGTCGCCGCGCACAACGGCGGCGACCAGGGCCGTGCGTTCATCGAATGCGGGAGCCCCCGCGCGTCCCTCGTTCGGGACGCGCCGGCGTCAGACTTCCTTCGAGTCGAACATCAACAGTTCGACACCCGCCTGCGCGAAGTTGGCGAGGTCGCCAGCCGTTGCCTGGCCCTCGGGCGAGCCCAGCGCGGCCTGGATCGCGGCGAGCGAATCGAACCAAAGAATGGCCGCGAGGTGGTAGGCCGAATCGCCCTGCGGCGTGGCCACCGGGCCGCTGCTGACCTCATAGCGACGCAGCCCGGGCACCTTCTTGGCGAGGGGAACGTGGGTCGAGAAGTAGTACTCGTCGAACGCCGCCACATTCGCGGGCTTCTTGTACAACGCAACGATCTTGGCCATGTGCTTGTCTCCTGGTGAAAAGGATGAGCACGGTACCTCGGCGAGGCGCGCGCGTACAGAGAGGCCACGCTACAGGTCGTACCAGCCGAGTCCGACGATGAAGCCCGAGGCGCGGCTGCCATCGGCGCGCTGCTGCTGCAGGCTGAAGTCGATCGCGAGCTTGTCACGCCGCAGCCAGTGGCGCGCGCCGAGCTGCATGAACGTCACCTCGCCTTCGCGCGCGAGCTCCGCGAAGAGCAGCGTGCGCTTGAACAGCTCGCGTTCAATGCCGATCCCGCCCATCCAGGCGCGCCGGGCATCGCGCGCCTTGCTGATGCCGGCGTTGAGATGCAGGAAGCCGCCGCCGTCGCCCAACGCGATCGACAGCGGCAGCTTGATCCCGACCGACGGGATCGTGCCGCCGCTGTCACTGGTGCGCTCCGCAGCCAGCGTGGCGCTCAGGCCCCAGCCCCAGCCGTCGCGCGCGACATTGTTGAACAGCTGCTTGAACTCGACCTCGGCCTCGTGACCGGTCTCGCTGCCACGCCGATCGGTGAAGCGCGCGAGTTCGAACTGCACCGAGGTGCCGGCCTCGAAGGTGTACTCGGGCTCGACCGACAGGCCGCGCACGCTGCCCAGCCGCTGCACCCAGGATTCGAACGACCACACGTGTTCATCGTCTTCGAGCACGGCGGTGCGTGCGATCTGGAACGGGCGGTCGTTGCCCCAGGCGAGCGGCGCGGCGAGCGCAGCCGACAGCCCGATCCACAGCGCAACGCTGCGACCACAGGCCGCGACGCGTGGTGATTGCATGCAATGTCCTCCCCGATGAACAGCCGACGGCCGTGCTGCGTTCGACATCATGACCGCCGCCATCGCGCGGCTCGCCACCAGCGCGCCAGCGATGCGGTGTGACGCGCCAGCAGCAGCCCCAGCGCCAGCCACGCGAACGCGATCCGACCATCGGCCCGCACGGGCGTCGGTTTCGCCAGGGCCGGCGCGGTGAGCGCCACGGCCAGCGCCTCGGGCGACTCCAGGCGCACGAAGGCCAGGCCGCGCTCGCGGCCGAGCAGGCGCAGGTACGGCTCGCGCAGCGCCGACAGGTGCTCGCTGCCCGGCGTCGCGCCGAGCGCCGGCAGCGGCGCCGCAGCGCCGTCCTCGGTCATGGGTTCGCCGGTCATGCTGGCGCCACGTCCGCGGCCGTAGAGATCGGTCTGCGCCACCTCGTCGGCCTGCCAGAAGCCCAGCGGGCGCCCGCTGGCATCGCTCTTCGGGATCGGCGACGACCGCACATCACCAACGCCCACGATCAGCCCCGCGACCTCGCCCGGCTTGTCGTCGAAGCTCGGCCGATGCAGCGGGCTCAGCGGCGGCGCCTCCTGACCGTCGGTGACGAACACCAGCGACGGACTGCCCGGCAATCGCCGTGCGACGTCGATGCCGCTATGCAAGCCTTTCGCGATCTCGCTGTTGCCGTTCCAGGCCATGCGGCCGTCGATGCGCGCGAGCGTCGCGCGCAGCTCGCTCAGGTTGGCGCAGACCTCGACGGGCTCGAACAGCAGGAACGAACGGTACTCGGTGAACACGCCCCAGCCGACCTTGGAGCCGCAGGGCAGGTGCAGCAGCACGCTGCGCAGCGCGTGCTTGGCGTAGGCGAGGCGCGAGACCGGCTTGCCCTCGATCGATTCGTCTTGCACGTCCATGCTCTGCGTGATGTCGAGCACGATGACGTGGTCGAAGCGCGCGCGTTCGATCGGCCAGCCGGGCCGCAGCAGACACGCCGCGAGCGCGCACGCGGCGCCTGCCTGCAGCCAGCGCTCGGCGTGCGTGCGCCACGACGCAGCGGCCCAGCTCGCCAGGTCTGCCGCCTTCATGGCAGGCCCGGTGAATAGCCGCGCATCGTCGTCGCGGCGCGTTCGCGGTTGCTCGCCGGGCCGATCGGCCCGGCTTCTTCGTCGTCCGGGTCGGGCAGCAGGCGTTGCGCACGCTCGAGGTTGTAGCGCGCGTCCCACTGCGCCGGGTCGTCGCGGATCACGTCGCGGTAGTACTCCTTGGCCAGCTCGAGCAACGCGATCGCCTGCCCCGGCTGCGTGCTCGCGCGCACCTCGATCGCCTGGCGCACCAGCAGGTTCGCGCTGTTGTAGCGGGCCGCTGCGCCGAGGCGCGGGTCGGCCTGCAGGGCGCGATAGCGGTTCAGCGCCGCGTCACGCGCACCGCTCGCTGCCTGCGACTGCGCCTGCGCATAGGCCTGTGCGAAGCGCAGCTCCGGCGGTTGGTCGGGCGCATCGGCGATCGGCTGGCTGGCCGCGATCACCGCATTGGTCTGCGCCGCGCGCCACAGCACCACCGCGTCGAACAATGCCGCGGCCACAGCCAGCACCAGCAGCGCGATCACGTGGCGGGTGCGCCGGCGCGCTGCTAGACCCATCGCCGCAGCTCCAGCAGATTCGCCCCGAGCAGCAGCAGCACGCCGGCCAATGCGACGGCATAGCCCCAAGCCGACAGGTCGTGCCGCGGGATCGTGTCCTGGTACGTGATCGGCAGGTTCTCGAGACGGTTCACGTCGTCGACCGCCTGTTGCAGGGCCTCCGGTGTGCCGGCTTCGTAAGCGCGGTATGGCGTGCCCAGCGACAGAAAGTAGCGGTGCAGAAAGTACTCGGGCACCGCATCGGCATTGGCAGGCGGCTCGCTCTGATCGGGCAGCAGGCCGGGGCTGCGCGCGGAGCGGATGTAGATCCAGTAGATCGCGGCCCGGGTCTTGCGCGCGAGCTCCGTGATGCGATCGCGCGCGTCGGGGTCGATGCGGTCACCACCGTCGGAGACCAGCATGACGATGCGCGAGCCGGTGTAGGGCCGGTCCTCGAAGTAGCCGAGCGCAGCCTCCACCGCCAGCGCGATGTTGGTCTCGGACAAGCCGCGCCCGATGTTGCCGGCGTTGATCGCGGCCTGGATCACCTCGCTCTTCTGCGTGAACTCGAGCACATGCAGCGGCAAGGTGCTGAACACGATCATGCCGAAGCGGTCGTCGGGCCGCTTGGCCGCGAACTCCGACAGCACGCGGCGCGCGACCAGACCTTTCGTCTCGCGCGCCTCGTTGGCACGCAGCTTCGAGTAGTACTCGAGCGCCTCGGGGCCGGTGCCGCGGATCGACGGGTTGCGGCCGCCGCCGAAGCTCTGATCCATGCTGCGGCTGCGGTCGAGGAGGAGCACGATCTCGGCGCCGCGCCCGACCCGTTCGACCTCGTATTCGGGCCGGTATGGGCCGGCGATGCTGACGATCAGGGCCGTCAGCGCCAGCACGGCCGCGCCGCGCAGCGCCCACTGCAGCGCCTGCGATGCGCGATCGCGCGGCAGCAGCGCGACCCAGGCGTTCGGCAGCGCACCGCGGGCCTGCGCGAACAGCGGCAGCAGCGCCAGCGGCAACAGCCACAGCCACGCCGGCTCGTCGAACTTCATGCGGCGCCCCGCTCGAGATCGCGGCAGCGCCGGCAGAGCACGACCAGCCAACGCGCATCGACCGCGTCGTCGCCACCGGCGAAGAACTCGTTGCGCGAGTCGGCGAAGAAGCGCGCGAGCTCATCGCGCAACGGCGCGAAGCGTGGCTGCAGCTCGATGAAGCGAGCCAGCCCCGGCTCGAACAGCGCCTCGCCGGCGGTTTCGTTCAGCGCCGCATGAACGCGCTCGAACGCGGCGCGGCGTTGCGCCGCGTGCGGCCGCGCCGGCAGCGCACGCAGCACCGCCCACGCGCGACCGAAGGGCCGGCGCCGCTGGGCCGACCACGGCAGGACGAGGTAGACGTGCGCGAGGTACGCGAGCAGCAGCAGCGCGGCACCGCCCTCCAGTGCCAGGCGCGTGCGCGCTGCCGTGGTGTCGAGCAGCGGCGGCGCGCGATCGGGCCGCATCTCGCCCAGGCCTTCGCGGGTCGACGGCTCGACCGGCGCGAGCGGCGCCACCGTGACCGGCCACGCATCGATGCGCAGCGTCTGCGGCCGCGGTGAACCGTCGAAGCGCAGCTCGATGGGCGGCATCTCCAGCACGCGGACGTCGCGCGGCGCCAGGAAGACCTGGTAGTCGAGCTGCACGGCTTCGGGCACGCCGGTGAGCGACTTGCGCAGCAGGACGCGCTGCAACTCCAGTGCCCGGCCCCGCGCGCCGGCGCGCGGCAACGAGTCTTCATCGAGTTTGAGCCCGGCCGGCACGCGCAGCGTGATGCGGCGCGAGACCACGTCGCCGACCGAGTAGCCGAAAGCGCGCGGCTCGTCGCTGCTCGCACCCAGCACCGCCGGCGCGGCCGCCGCGTTGCCGATCAAGGCCAGGATCAGCAGCGTGGCGGAGGCCACCGGCGCAGCGTGGCTCATGAATGAAAGTGGCGGGTGACGGCCTCGGCGTCGTACCCACCCTCGATGAACAGCGGTTTGAGCCGGCGTGCGCGGAAGAGCTGCAGCAGCGCCTCGCGGCGCTGCGCATGCGCGGCCTTCCAGCGCGCGCTCAAGGCCGGTCGCCACCAGACCAGGCGCTGCCGCCCGCTCTCCGGGTCGATCACCTGGGCGAGGCCACGCGGGGCGCTCAGCGTGAACTCGAGCGGGTCCCAGAGCACCGTCGGCACGACCTCGTGGAGGCTCAGGCCGTCGAGCACGTCAGCGATCAGATCCAGCGGCAGGTGAAAGTCGGAGACCAGGAACAGCAGCGCACGTTGCCGGCCCAGGTAGCGCGGCGCATCCAGCAGCCCGCGCGCGTCGCGCCCCGCGGGGTGCAGTGCGCGCAGCCGACGTGCGATCTCGCCGCCGGCACCACGGGCCCGGCTCTGCGGCTGCAGCAGGTCGGCGCGCGGCGCGCTGTCGCAGCCGATGAAGCCGAAGCTGTCGCCGGTGCGCCAGGCCGACCAGGCCAGGCTCTCGACGAAG
>JBDUAG010000293.1:0-5353 GCA_040004785.1 Burkholderiales bacterium
AGAAGCTCACCGGCGGCCTGGCCGGCATGGCCAAGGCGCGCAAGGTCGAGGTCGTGACCGGCGTCGGCAGCTTTCTCGATCCCTACCATGTCGAGGTCGTCGCGGCAGATGGCCAGAAGAACGTCGTGAAGTTCGCGAAGGCCATCATCGCTGCGGGCAGCCAGGCCGTGAAGCTGCCGTTCATGCCCGAGGACGATCGCGTCGTCGACTCGACCGGAGCGCTGCTGCTCAAGAGCATCCCGAAGCGGATGCTGGTCATCGGCGGGGGGATCATCGGTCTCGAGATGGCGACGGTGTACTCGACGCTGGGCACGCGCATCGATGTGGTCGAGATGCTCGACGGCCTGATGCAGGGCGCCGATCGCGACCTCGTCAAGGTCTGGGACAAGGTCAACGCCCCGCGCTTCGACCACGTGATGCTGAAGACCAAGACGGTCGGTGCGAAGGCCACAAAGGCCGGCATCGAGGTCAGCTTCGAAGGCGAGAAGGCTCCGAAGGGTGGCCCGCAGGTCTACGACCTCGTGCTCGTCGCGGTCGGGCGCACGCCGAACGGCAAGCGCATCGGCGCCGACAAAGCCGGCGTCACAGTCACCGATCGCGGCTTCATCGAGGTCGACAAGCAGATGCGCACCAACGTCAGGCACATCCACGCGATCGGTGACGTCGTTGGCCAGCCGATGCTCGCCCACAAGGCGGTGCACGAGGCCCACGTCGCGGCCGAGGCGGCCCATGGCGAGGCGGCGTTCTTCGACGCGCGCCAGATCCCGTCGGTGGCCTACACCGACCCCGAGGTCGCGTGGGCCGGCAAGACCGAGGAGCAATGCAAGGCCGAGGGCATCAAGATCGGCAAAGCGGTGTTCCCGTGGGCCGCGTCGGGCCGCGCGATCGCCAATGGCCGCGATGAAGGCTTCACCAAGCTGCTGTTCGACGAGGCCACGCACCGGGTGATCGGTGGCGGCATCGTCGGCACGCACGCGGGCGACCTGATCAGCGAGGTCTGCCTGGCGATCGAGATGGGCTGCGAGCCGGCCGACATCGGCAAGACGATCCACCCGCACCCGACGCTGGGCGAATCCATCGGCATGGCGGCCGAGGTCTTCGAAGGCCACTGCACCGACCTGCCGCCGCAGAAGAAGAAGTAGCGGGCAACGCGTCATGGCCTTGAATCTTGCCTGCGAAAGTATCGGCAGCGGCTCGCCGATGCTGGTGCTGCACGGCCTGTTCGGCTCCGGCAGCAACTGGCGCGGCGTGGCACGGCACCTGGCCGCCTCGCACACTGTTCACTGCGTGGACCTGCGCAACCACGGCGCCTCGCCCTGGGCCGACTCGATGGCCTATGCCGCGATGGCCGACGATGTGCTGCAGTTGTGTGATCGGCTCGGCCTGAAGGCGCCCGCGGTGATGGGCCACAGCATGGGCGGCAAGACCGCGATGGCACTGGCACTGCGCCACCCGCAGCGGGTGAGCCGGTTGATCGTGGTCGATATCGCACCGGTGTCGTATGCCGACACGTTGACGCCGTTCGCCGAAGCGATGCGTGGTGTCAACGTCGTGGCCGCTGCCACCCGCGCCGAAGTGCAGGCCCGCCTGAGCCAGGCCGTGCCGGATCCGGCCGTGGTGCCCTTCCTGATGCAGAACCTGGTGATGCAGAACCACCACTTCGACTGGCGCCTGAACCTGCTCGGCATCAGCGCCTCGATGCCCGGGCTGTGCGCGTTCCCCAGCGATCTGCTTGGGATGCGCTTCAATGGCCCGACGACCGTCATCGCCGGCGCGCAGTCCGACTATGTGGTCGATCGCGACGGTGCGTCGTTCGCTCCGATGTTCGGCGACGTCGAGATTGACGTGGTCGAGAACGCCGGCCACTGGGTGCACGCCGACCAGCCCACCGCCTTCCTCGCGCGTGTCAGGCATGCACTGCAGCGCAACGCCCCGCACGCCGACCTGGCGCCTTGCACCACTCGATAGAGACCGGAGACCGACCATGAGCGACAACCTGCGCGAAGCCGCGCTCGACTACCACCGCTACCCGACGCCGGGCAAGATCTCGGTCATGCCGACCAAGGCGATGGCGACTGCGCGCGATCTCTCGCTCGCCTATTCGCCCGGCGTGGCCGATGCGTGCATGGCCATCGTCGATGACCCGCTCGAAGCCGGCAACCTGACCGCGCGCAGCAACCTCGTCGCGGTGATCACCAACGGCACGGCGGTGCTCGGCCTGGGCGACATCGGGCCACTGGCGAGCAAGCCGGTGATGGAAGGCAAGGGCTGCCTGTTCAAGAAGTTCGCCGGCATCGACGTGTTCGACATCGAGTTGGCCGAGAACGACCCCGATGCGCTGATCGAGACGATCGCACGCATGGAGCCGACCTTCGGCGGCATCAACCTCGAAGACATCAAGGCGCCCGAGTGCTTCTACATCGAGACGAAGCTGCGCGAGCGGATGAAGATCCCGGTCTTTCATGACGACCAGCACGGCACCGCGATCGTCGCGGCAGCGGCGATCCTGAATGCGCTGAAGCATGTCGGAAAGAACATCGCCGAGGTCAAGCTGGTCGCGTCGGGCGCCGGCGCCGCGGCGCTGGCCTGCCTCGATCTGGCGGTGAGCCTGGGCCTGAGGCGCGAGAACATCCTGGTGACCGATGCGAAGGGCGTTGTCTACCTCGGCCGGACCGAAGGGATGGACCCGAACAAGTCGCGCTATGCGCGCGACACCAGCGCGCGCACGCTCGCCGATGTGATCCCCGGGGCCGACGTGTTCCTCGGCCTGTCGGCCGGTGGGGTGCTCAAGCCCGAGATGGTCAAGGCGATGGCGCGCGACCCGATCATCCTCGCGATGGCGAACCCGATCCCCGAGATCATGCCGGAGGACGCGCTGGCCGTGCGGCCCGACGCGATCATGGGCACGGGTCGGTCCGACTACCCGAATCAGGTCAACAACGTCTTGTGCTTCCCGTTCATCTTCCGCGGCGCGCTCGACGTCGGCGCCACGACGATCAACGAAGAGATGAAGCTCGCCGCGGTGAAAGCGATCGCCGAACTGACGCACGCCGAGATTCCTGAAGTGGTGGCACAGGCATATGGCGCGGCGGGCCTGCGCTTCGGGCGCGACTACCTGATCCCCAAGCCCTTCGACCCGCGCCTGATCGAGGTCGTCGCGCCGGCGGTCGCCCAGGCCGCCATGGACAGCAAGGTCGCGACGAGGCCGATTGCCGACATGCCGGCCTATCGGCAGCGCCTGTCGCAGTTCGTCTACCAGTCGAGCAGCAGCATGCAGCCGATGTTCGCGGCGGCAAAGCGCTCGAGCAAGCGCGTTGTTTATGCCGAGGGCGAAGACGAGCGCGTGCTGCGGGCTGCGCAGGTCGTCATCGATGAAGGCCTGGCGCGCCCGCTGCTGCTGGGCCGCCCCGAGCTGATCAAGCAGCGCATCGCCGAGTTCGGGCTGCGGCTGCAGCCGGGAACCGACTGCGAGACGATCAACCTGCTCGATCCGACGATCTACGGCGATGCGGCCGACGACTACTACCAACTGCGTCGCCGCGACGGTGTCTCTCACGCGGTGGCACGCTCCGACATGCGCAGCCGCGCGACCTTGCTCGCCGCAATGCTGGTGCGCCAGGGCAAGGCCGATGCGATGCTGTGCGGCACCTTCGGCAGCTACACCGAACACCTGCGGCATGTGCGCGACGTGATCGGCCTGCGCGCCGGCGCGTCGACCCTCGCGGCGATGCAGATGCTGATGCTGCCCGGGCGGCAGCTGTTCATCTGCGACACCCATGTGAACCGCGACCCGAGCGCAGAGCAGGTGGCGGAGATCGCGCTGCTCGCCGCCGATGAGGTGCGGCGCTTCGGGGTGACGCCGAGCGTCGCGCTGCTGTCGCATTCGAGCTTCGGCGGTTCCGACGCGCCATCGGCACGAAAGATGCGCGAGGCGCTGGCGCTGATCCGCGCCAAGGACCCGAAGCTCGCGGTCGAAGGCGAGATGCGCGGCGATGCGGCGCTATCGAAGACGATCCTCGACCGCGAGTTCCCGGATTCGGCGCTGAGCACCGAAGCCAACGTGCTGGTGATGCCGAACGTCGATGCGGCCAACATCTCCTACAACCTGCTGCGCATCGCCGCGGGCGGCGGCATCACGGTCGGTGGCATCCTGCTCGGCGCGGCCAAGCCGGTCCACATCCTGACGCCATCGGCGACGGTGCGGCGCATCGTCAACATGACGGCGCTCGCGGCCGTCGGTGCGGTCGCGCAGCGCGGCACTGCGCACGTTATCGATTGAGGCCGCCATGAGCGAAGGCGCAGTGATGATGGGGCCGCAGCGCGGCAGCGCGAAGACGGCGCGCATCCCGATCAAGATCGCGGTGCAGGACGCGCTGCCGAAGCCGGACTGGATTCGCGTGCGCTTGTCGCACGGCGAGAACTTCCGCCACGTCAAGCAGGTGCTGCGCGAGGCGAGCCTGCACACCGTGTGCGAAGAAGCCTCGTGCCCGAACATCGGCGAGTGCTTCGGCAACGGCACCGCCACCTTCATGGTGCTCGGCGACCTCTGCACACGGCGCTGCCCGTTCTGCGACGTGGCCCACGGCCGGCCGCAGGCGCCCGATCCGCTCGAGCCGCAGCATCTCGCCGCGACGGTCGCCCGGCTCGGGCTGAAGTACGTCGTCGTCACCAGCGTCGATCGCGATGATTTGCGCGACGGGGGCGCCGCGCACTTCGCGGCCTGCATCCGCGCGATCCGGGATACCTCTCCGTCGACCCGCATCGAGGTGCTGACACCCGACTTCCGCGGCCGCGCCGACATTGCTCTCGACATCCTCGTCGCCGACCCGCCCGACGTGATGAATCACAACCTCGAGACGGTGCCGCGCCTGTACCGCCAGGCGCGGCCGGGTGCCGACTATGTGCATTCGCTGGAATTGCTGCAGTCGTTCCGTCAGCGCTGCCCGGAGGTGCCCACCAAGTCGGGGCTGATGCTGGGCCTCGGCGAAACCGACGCCGAGGTGCTCGACGTGCTGCGTGACCTGCGCCGTCATGGTGTGGACATGCTGACGGTGGGCCAGTACCTGCAGCCGCGGCCTGGCAACCTGCCGGTGCAGCGCTATGTTGACCCGGCGCAGTTCGATGCGCTGGCCGAGCAGGCGCGCGCCATGGGCTTCGCCCACGCGGCCTGCGGCCCGCTGGTGCGATCGAGCTACCACGCCGACCGGCAGGCCCGCGCCGCGGGCGTCTGAGGACAGTCAAACGATTTTCAAGGAGACCGCCGTGGACCACGATCCCGTCAAGAAACCGCTCTACAAGTCGCTCTACTTCCAGGTCATCACCGCGATCGTGATCGGCGTGATCCTGGGGCACT
>JBDUAG010000294.1:0-5342 GCA_040004785.1 Burkholderiales bacterium
GTTGCTCGCCTTCAGCGTGACCGGCTGGGTCTTGCCGAGCAGGGTCAGCGTGCCGACGACTTCGGTGACTTTGTCGCCGTTGAAGCTGAACTTGTCGGCGCTGAACTTGGCAGTGCCGAATTCAGCCGCGTTGAAGAAATCCTTGCTCTTCAGGTGGGTGTCGAGCGGCACGACGCCGGTATCGACCGAGCTTGCATCGATGGTGATCTCGGCCTTGCCGGTCTTGCCGGCCTTGTCCAGCGTCACCAGGCCGTCTTTCTTGTCGAAGCGGCCGCGCAGGGTCGAGGTGCCGAAGTGGTTCGCCTCGAAGGTCACGAAGGTGTGGGTCGGGTCGATTGCGTAGGTCGCAATTTCGGCGTGGGCAGAGACGGCGCCGGCGGCGATCAGGCAGGCGAGGAGGGTCTTGTTCATGTTCACGGTCGGTCAGTGGATAAAGGAGAAACGCAGAAAATTCAGAGTGCAGGCACGCCGGTCAGGGTGAGCTTGAACTTCACCTGCACGTCGTTGGCGACCATCGAGGTGTCTTTCCAGTCGCCGTCGCCGATCTTGTAGTCGAGCCGCTTGATCACGAACGCACCGCTGGCGGTGGTGTTCGCGCCGGCCTGCGCCAGCACGACCGGCACGATCACGTCCTGGCTCGCGCCCTTGATGACGAGCTTGCCGGCCACGTCGAACTTGCCGGGGCCGGTGACCTTCACGGCGCCGCTCTGGAATGTCGCCTGCGGGAACAGCTTGGTATTGAACCAGTCCGGCTTGACGAGCTCGGCCTCGGTTTCGGCCGAGCCCAGCGTCGCGCTGCCGATGTCGATGCTGAAGGCGATCTTCGCGGCCTCCGGCTTCTTCGGATCGAACGCGACCTGCGCGTCGAACTTCTTGAACTTGCCGTCCACTGGCACGCCCATCTGCTTGCTGGTGAAGGCGATCTCGCTCTGGGCGGGGACGAGCCTCTGCTGCGCGGCGCAGGGTGTGGCGAAGCCCATGGCCACGGCCAGGGTCGAGACGATCAAGTAGGTTTTCATGAAATCGGGGAAGTGTTGGATTTGGTCCTGGGCCACATGCGCAGCAGCAGGCCGTCGCCGTCCATGGCGTGGTGCTTGACCGCGGCGCCGATGTGGATCAGCACGATGAAGCCGAGCGCGAACGCAAGCAGGTGGTGGCCTGTCTTCAGGATCTCGGCCAGTGGCTTGTCGACCGGCACGAAATCGGGCAGCGGGATCAGCCCGAAGACGACGACCGGAAAGCCCGCTGCCGAACTGTAGGCCCAGCCGGCCAGCGGTACCAGAAAGAACAGCGCATACAGCGCGAAGTGCACCGCGTGGGCGGCGCGGCGCTGCCAGGCGGCCATCGGCACATCCGGCGGCGGCCGGTGCGTCAGCCGCCAGAGCAGGCGCAGCGCCGAGAGTGTGAGGATCGTCATGCCGGCCCACTTGTGCCAGTTGAACAGCTTCAGGCGCGTCGGTGACATCGCCAGGTCGGACATGTACAGGCCGACGCAGAACGAGCCGACGATCATCACGGCGAGCAGCCAATGGAAGGCAATGGCGACGCTGCTGTAGCGGTCAACGGGCGACGAGGTCATCCAAAGCGCGGCGAAGTGTGCAAGAGCCGCATTCTGCCGGCCACGCAGCGTAGGGTCTTTCGCCGCGATTCACGGAACCGTTCAACGAATGCGAAGCCTCAGCGCAGCAATGACGCCCGACGGCTTCTTTCGTGCCCGGACGCGGTCTGCGCGTCCAGCCCGAGGTCGCTCGATTCGGCGACCTGCTGATTTGAGGTGCCGACCGGAATCAGCTCCTCGATCAGCAGGCTGCCGTAGCGTTGCGCGCGGCTCGCGTGGCAACGCAGCGCGATCTCGGTGACCATGTCGGCGGCGTCCTGGTCTCGTGCGCGCACCACCAGAAAGCTGTGCCCTTGGCGCGCGAGTTCACCATGGGCCTTGACGAGGTTCAGTTCCTGGCCAAGGCCGGCGAGCGAACTCGCGTTGGTGAGATCGTCGTCGACCTGCGCGAGCATCTGCGCCGGGGTGTAGACCCTGAGGTCTTCGTCGGCGAAGCCCGCGACGCGCAAGCATCGTTCGCCGCACGGCGATCCGCCTCGGTTGGTAAGGCCACGACGATGTGGCCGACCGGCTTGAACACGCCGTACGAACGCGAATGAGTGGATGGCGTCATGGCGTTGACTCCGCAGTTGCGGGGTGACGACCAGTTTGCGCAGGCCCATCGAAGGCCGCTGTAGGACGGTGCCGTCATCGCGCCGGCGGTTTGGCTGATTCCTTGCGCACCGGGCGGGGCGGAAGCTTGCGTCCTCGTCCCGTCATCTCAAGGAGAGCCATCGTGCTTTACACCCTCGTTGTCGTGCTGCTCGTTCTGTGGCTTCTGGGTCTCGTCACCTCGTTCACGGCCGGCGGCCTGGTGCACCTGCTGCTGGTGGCGGCCGTGATCGTGCTGGTCTTCCAGGTGGTCACCGGCAGGAAGGTCTAGCGTCGCTCAGGAACCTCGCGGCCGGAAACCGATCAGACCCCGGCTCGCCAGGAGAACATCGATGAACATGACATCCGGAACATTTGGGAAGACCGCCTTTCGCGCCCTCGCGATCGGTTGCGCGGCGCTGGCACTGGCCACCGGCGCGCAAGCCCAGGGCCACGGCGGCCGCGGTGGCCACTTCGTGCAAGGCGGTGGCTTCGGCGGATACCACGGCGGGGGCTACCACGGCCCGCGCTACGGCTATCGACACGGTGGCAATGGCTGGGTGTGGGGCGGCGTCGGCCTGGGGCTCGGCCTCGGTCTGGCGAGCTACTACAACAGCTACCCGTACTACGCCGACCCAGGCTACGTCGTGGTCAACCCGCCCGTTGTCTACGACAACTCGCCACCGGTCGTGTATGGCGCGCCGGTGCCGGCGCGATCCGCGCCGCAGCCGGTGATCTACCCGCGCACCGGCCAGGGCGCGGCGCAGACCGATGCCGACGCCAATGCGTGCAGCCAATGGGCCGGCCAGCAACCCAACGCGACGGTCGACGCGAGCGTCTTCCGGCGCGCGACCGAAGCCTGCATGGACGCGCGCGGCTACACGGTTCGCTGAATCAGGCCGGCTTGACGTCGATGGCGTACAGGCCCCACGGGCACAGCGCGAAGCGGTCCTTCAGCGGCTTGTCCTTGAACGCGGCCACGCGGTCGGCGTCGTAGATCGCCCACAGCGGCCCGAGGCCGCCGATGTTCATCGGGTGGCCGTCGACCTTGTCGGCAACGATCATGCGGTAGCTGCGCGCGTCGACCAGACTGATGGCGACCGTGTAGCCATCCAATGCGCGCAAGGCCAGGATCACAGGCGCCGACGCCCGGACGCCCGCGGCCTCGATCACCGAACTCAGCAGCGGCCCGCTGAGCTTGTGCGGGCGCGCGTCGTATTCGAGCGTCGGCTCGATCGAGACCGAGGGCAGCTGGGCCAGCAGCGCGGAGTCGAACTCGAAAGCGCGCTCGAACCTGGCGCCGTGCTTGACCATCAGCTGATCCAGCGCCGGGTCCAGCGGCCCGCGATTCGTCTTGGCGATGGCGCCGCTGACGGTGAGGATGCGCAGTCCACGCGGGCTGCTCGTCGCCGCTCCGGTGGATGCGGGTGCGGCAAGGGCCGCGGCCGCCGTGGTCAGAAGCTGGCGTCGTTCCATGTTGTCTCCAGGTGTGGGCTCGGCCCGGTCGTCGCGCTCGCCATCGCGCTTGGAACGGTCAGCGCGCGGCGAACCGGTCGGTCGCCCGCACCAGCCGATCCAGAATCCCCGGCTCCTTGAAGGCATGACCGGCATCGTTGACGAGGTGGAATTCCGCCTGCGGCCACGCACGATGCAGATCCCACGCCGTCTTCGCGGGGGTGCAGACGTCGTAGCGGCCTTGCACGATCACGCCGGGGATGCCGTGCAGCTTGTGCGCGTCGCGCAGCAGCTGGCCTTCGTCGAAGAATCCATGGTTGACGAAGTAGTGGTTCTCGATGCGCGCGAACGCGAGGGCGAAGTGGGCGTCGTCGTGCGTGCTGGTGATCGATGCGTCGGGCAACAGTGTGATCGTGCGGCCTTCCCAGTGGCTCCAGGCGATGGCCGCCCGGGCGCGCGCGGCCTTGTCCAGGCCGGTGAGCAGGCGGTGGTAGGCCGCCATCAGGTCGTGCCGATCTTCCGGGGCGATCGGCGCGACGAAGTGCTCCCACTCGTCTGGGAACAGCCACGACGCGCCTTCCTGGTAGAACCAGCGCAGTTCCTCGCGTCGCAGCGTGAAGATGCCGCGCAGGACGAGTTCACTGACGCGCTCGGGGTGCTTCTGCGCATACGCGAGCGCAAGCGTGCTGCCCCACGAGCCGCCGAAGACGAGCCAGCGTTCGACGCCGCTCAGCTCGCGCAGCTTCTCGATGTCGGTGACGAGGTGCCAGGTCGTGTTGTTTGCCAGCGAAGCATGCGGCGTCGAGCGGCCGCAGCCGCGCTGGTCGAACAAGGTGACGCAGTACGTCGCAGGATCGAAGACGCGCCGCTGATCCGGGCTGCAGCCGCTGCCGGGGCCGCCATGCAGAAAGACCGCCGGCTTGCCGCGAGGGTTGCCGCAGCGTTCCCAGTAGACCTGGTGGCCGTCGCCGGTGTCGAGCAGGCCGTGCTCGAAGGGCTCGATGGGCGGGTAGAACGTCGCCAGCGTCATGCGTGATCCCCGAATGTTTGGAACACCAAGGATATCGCTCTACACTGCGGCGCATGGATTCGCTTCAACCCGCCTTCGACCACGCCGGCTCCGGCGCATCGAACGCGTGCGCGTCCAAATCCAAAAAACAGCGGCTCGCCTGACCGGAGCTCGCCGTTCCGTCAGAGGTGTGACGGAACCGCGGCAGGAGCTCCCCCTTTCAATCGACGCATCGCCCCTCTGCCCCCCGCACCGCTGACGGTTTCCACCGTGCGGTCGTTTTGGAGTGGAAGCGATGACGAAGAATTTCTCAGGCATCTGGGTGCCGCTGGTGACGCCGTTCGCGGCCGATGGCACGGTCGATCACGACGCCTTGCGCGGGCTGGTCAAGCGCTGCGTCGATGCAGGCATCGGCGGGCTGGTCGCACTCGGCACGACGGGTGAGCCGTCGGCACTCGACGAAGCCGAGCAGGACGCCGTGCTCGCGACGATTCTCGACGCAGCGGGCGACGCGCTGCCGGTGATCGCGGGCCTCGCCGGCAACCACGTGCCGGGTTTGCTCGCGCGTGCGAGGCAACTCGCCACACTGCCGATCGCCGGCCTGCTCGTGCCGGCGCCCTACTACGTGCGGCCGTCGCAGGCCGGCATCGAAGATCACTTCACGCGCCTGGCCGACGCGAGCGCGGTGCC
>JBDUAG010000295.1:0-5327 GCA_040004785.1 Burkholderiales bacterium
ACTCGACGCATTCCATCTCGAGATGGCCGGCCTCGATCTTGGACAGGTCCAGGATGTCGTTCAGGATAGCCATCAATGACTCCGCGGCGCGCTGCACGTGGTTCACGTAGCGGGCCTGCGCGTCGTTCAAGCCGCTTTGCAGCGCCAGCTGCGACATGCCGATGATGGCGTTCATCGGTGTGCGGATCTCGTGGCTCATGTTGGCCAGGAAGAATGACTTGGCGTGGTTGGCGGCTTCTGCCTCGAGCCGCGCCTGCCGCTCGGCATCGGCACGGTGCCGCTCGCTGACGTCGAGCACGAAGCCGACCGTCTGGGGCGGTGGCCCTTCCATCAGGATGCCTCCCACCAACACCGGCACGCGCGTGCCATCCTTGCGCACGTATTCTTTCTCGAACGGCGTGTAGCGTCCTGCTTCCAGCAGTTCCTGCTCCGCGCGCTCATCGGCCCCCCGGTACTCCAGCGGCGTCACGATCTCGGTCGTGAGCAGGCCGGACAACATGTCCTCGCGGGAGTATCCGACGATGCGCAGGTAGGCATCGTTGGCGTCCACGATGCGGCCGTCGAGATCGGCGATGCGCACCGCGATCAGGTTCGAATCCACGAGCCGAGTGATGCGCGCCTGCCATTCGACGGAGGCCGCCTCGGCGCGTCGGCGCTGCTGGTTCTCCTCCTTCAGGGCCGCATACAGGCCCGCGGTCTCGAGCGATATCGCCGCCTGCGCCGCCAGCATGCCCAGCAACGAGGCGTGCCCGGAGGTGAACGCATGCGTGCTGAGCTGATGCTCTAGATACAGCACGCCGATCGTCTGTGACTGCCTGAGCAACGGCATGCACAGCACCGAACGAGGCTGGTTGCGGCGCAGGTAGGCGTCACCGGCGAACGGGTGGGGCTGGGTCGCGTCGGCCAGCAGCACCGGCTCCCGGCTGCGCCGCACGTAGTTGAGGAGTCCGACGGGGTGCTGCTCGTCATCGTCGTCCACGCTCGTGGCGGGCCGGCACACACGCACCGCCAACGTATCACCGCGCACGCCGGCGTCGGCTGCGAGCTCGAACCGGTCGCCGGCCGTCACGTACAGGCGGCCCGCCTGCGCGCCAGCCTGTTCGAGTGCGATGCGCATCAGCGTCTCGAGCAGCGCGTCGCGGTCGATCTGGCTCGACACCGCCTGCGTTGCCTTCATGAGCGCCAGCGTGTCGATGGGGATGGCCGCGACCGCAGCCGCGCGCAGCGCCGGATGAGCGGCTGCCAGCTGGCGCAGCTTGGCGCTTGCTCCCCAGCGTGCGTAGGCGGTCTGGGCATCGGCCAAATAAGCGTCGGCGATGCGCACCATGCCGCGGGACCGATGAAACACCGCCGCACGCTCGCACGCCAGCGCTTCCTGGTGCGTCAGGGCGCCGACTTGCGCGGCTGTGATCGCCTCTTCGTAGAGCCGCTCGGCCTGCAGTTCGCGCCCTTGCAAGCGGGCCAGCTCGGCAGCGACAAGCGCATGCCGAGTGGCATAGTTCTCCGGGCACTGTTCCGACCAGACGCCCAAGTCGGCCACGGCCTGCTCGATGGTGCGCACGGCGGCCTGCTGCTCGGGCGGCGCGAGTTCGCCGTGGGCAGCGGCGAGTGCGAGTGCGCGGTAGAAGGCGAAGGTCGGCCGCACCGCCATCGCGAAGACCGCGCGAAGCACGCCTTCCGTGCGGGCCGCGGCCTGCAACGCCGCTTGCGGCTCGCCGACGATGAACGCGGCCATCTGCTCAAGCATGTGAACGATGCCGAGCCCGGCGACGTTTTTCTGCTCCACCATGCGCTGAACCGTCACGGCATGGTCGTACCCGTCGCCGTCGAACGATCCCGGCGCGTGCGTGCGCCCCTGCAGGCAGCGCGCGAACTGGCGGAAACACTGCACCACTTCGAGCGTGCCACCGCTGTGCGTGGCAAGCAGGAAGTCGATGCTGCGCTCGGCCTGCGCCGCCAGCTCGTCGAGCCGCTCTCCGGCTTCGACCATGTACAGACAGGTGTTGACGGCGATCAGCGCCGCGTGCACAAAATTGCCGACCTCGGTGCAGGCGGCGAATCCGCGGTCGAGGATGGGCCGCCCGCTCGCGAACGGTCGGCGCCAGAAGTGAATGAAGCCGGCGTGAGAGAAGAGCAGCATGCCGCGGCGCTTGCGGTCGTTCAGCCGCTCGTTCAGTTGCACGGCCAGGTCGGAGTACTCGTACGCGGCCGCGATGTCGCCGAAGGTCGCCAGAAGGACGCGGGCGTAGTACGTGTAGACGACAGCGCTTTCCTCGCAGTTCCCGTGGCGAAGCACCAGTCGCGTGGCCTGGAGCACCAGCCAGGGGAAGACGTCCGGCCGGGCGATGTAGATGCCGGTGAACGAATCGACGATCAGGCCCAGCACCGTGCGAATCTCGGGGTCGTGCAGCGGCGGCGCGTTGAGCAGCGCGTCGATGCCGCGGCCGGCCAGTTCGCGTTCGACTTCCTGGCGCTCCTGTTGCACGAGCGCCTGCGCGTCGGCGTCCGGAAACGTGATGCCGAACAGGCGCAGCGCCTCGAGTGCCGCCGTCGCAGCGGCGCCGAAGTGGCCTGGCACCAGGCGCAGGCGGATACGCAGACCGTAGACGCGCGCGCGCTCGGACCGTGACCGCGTCCGTGTCAGCAGCGCCTCGAGCCGAGTATCGGCTTCCGGGAATCGGGCGATCAGGAATTCGCACTCGGCGAGATCGAACTCGAGCGCGAAGGTCTCGTCGTAGCGCGACGCCCAACTGCCCCCCGGCCACGCGGCCACCGCACGCGCCAGGTGCTCCTGCGCCATTGCAAACGCCAGACCTGCCTTGGCCTTGCGCCCCGCCTGGGCATTCAAGCGCGCGAGCTGCAGCACCTGGTCGTCGTCAGTGATGAGATGGGCGCCGAGATTGACCTGGTGGGCGACCTCGAAGAGGTGTTCGTCCAATTCGTCCTGCGCGAGCCCGTCGAGGAGCCGGCGACCGATGCGCAGGTGCCACGCAGGACGCTCGGCCGGTGCGATGAGGGCATGCGCCGCCTCGTGCACGCGGTCGTGCGGGAATCGGTACCCGCCGCCGGCGCAGACGGTGAGGCCGGCACGCGTCGGGTCGGCCAGCGCGTCGACGGTGTCAGCCGGTGACTTCCCCAGTGCCAGGGCCAGGAGCTTGATCGACCCGCTGCCACCGAGGCAGGCGGCATGTTGCAGTGCTTCGCGCGCCGCAACGGGCAGGCGTCGCAAGCGACGTTCCACGAGCTCGACGACGTCGTCCGACAATTGGCGTGCACGGATGCGTTCGAGGTCCCAACCCCACGCCTGGCGTTCGGCGTCGAAGAGCAGCAGGCCTTCGGCGCGCAGCTCGGAAAGGAGTTGGAGGACGAAGAACGGGTTGCCCTGAGTGCGTTGGGGAACCAGCGCTGCCAGCAATTCGGCATCCGCGACGGGGGCGTG
Source organism: Burkholderiales bacterium (assembly GCA_040004785.1). Lineage (GTDB taxonomy): Bacteria > Pseudomonadota > Gammaproteobacteria > Burkholderiales > Burkholderiaceae_C > LMDS01. The sequence goes on from JBDUAG010000295.1 coordinate 3,440, forward strand.
CAAGCTTTCGGCGACGAGCGCCACCATGTGTTCCGATGCGAGCGGGGCCAGCGGGATGCGTGTCAGTCGCGCCCCTTCGGCTGCTGTGCGCTCGAGCATTTTTGACAGCGGATGTGCGGCGTCGACTGCTTGGTCGCGATAGGTGCCGACGACCAGCAGCGCGCTGGCAGCGCCGCCCACGAGCAGATCGCGCATCAGTCCAAGGCTGCCGACATCGGCCCATTGCAGGTCGTCCAGAAAGATCACGAGCGGATGCTCGGCGCGCGCGAAAACGCCTATGAAGCGGGCCAGCACCCAGCGCAACCGGTTCTGCGCCTCCGCCGGGGCAAGCTCGGGCACGGACGGCTGCGGACCGATGACCAGCTTAAGCGAGGGCACGATGTCGACCACGACCTGACCACTTGCACCCAGCGCATCTGCCAATGCGGCACGCCACGCGCCAATGCGAAGCTCAGGCTCGGCCAAGACCTGCTTCACCAGGTCTTGCATCGCGTGTGTCAGCGCGGCGTAGGGGACGTCGCGGCGCTGCGAATCGAACTTGGCCGAGACGAAGCGGCCGCTGGTCGCGGCCCAGGTTTCGCGCCAGGACTGCACCAGCGTGGTCTTGCCGATGCCCGGCGGCCCCGACACCAGAACCAGCTGCGGCCGCGCCGCAGTCACGGCTCGCTCATAGGCCTCGCGCAACGCCGCCTGCTCCGGTTCGCGGCCGTGCAGACGGCGCGGCGGCTCGATCTCGTCCGGCAGGTCGTCCGTGCCGAACACGAAAGGGGAGACCGTGCCCGTCCCCTCCCATTGCGCAAGGCAGTGCAGCAGATCCTTCAGCAGTCCATCGGCGTGGCGGTAGCGCTGCTCGGCGGTCTTCGCAAGAAGCTTTAGCACAAGGTCTGACACGGTCGCCGGCACGTGCGGCGCGATTGCGGACAGCGGTGGTGGCAGGCGCGCCGTGTGGCAGTGCGCCCATTCGAGCGGGTCGGCCGCCTCATACGGCAGACGCCCGGCAAGCACTCGGTACAGCAAGAGCCCGAGCTGGTAGAAGTCGGCTCGATGGTCGACAGGGCGGTCCATGCGGCCTGTCTGCTCAGGTGCGGCCCACGCCCAATCGTCAACGGTCAGTGACTCGCGTGGGGCGGAGCGACGTCGTTCGACCGCCGCGCTGATGTCGGCGATCCATGTATCACCGGAACTGCGTTCGAGCAGGATGTTGGCCGGGCGCAGGTCGCCGTGCGACAGGTTCGCCGAATGCAGACCGGCGAGCGCACGCGCCAGCGTGCAGCCCATGCGCAGCGCAGCACCCACGCCGAATGGGAGGCCCTCGATCGCTTCGGCAAGGGATACAACGTCGCGATCAGCCAGCACCATCGCGGGAAGCGCGCCTTCGGTCGTCAGCTCCGATGGATGGGCGAGTCCTGGTGCGTCCAGGCCGCGCAGCAACGCGAACTCCTCACGAAAGCTTGTGAGGTCTGCGGTGGCGACCTTGAGCAATGCCATCGAATCGTCCGCGACGCGTCGTGCATGCCCAATGCGCGAAGCACGGGTCCTGGCAACCCAGGCGATATGCTTCCATTGCCCCGGTGTCATCCTCAAGCCTCGGCAGAATTCAACCGCCCGTTGGTTGCCAAGACGGCAGTATGCGTCCCTGGCCCAGGGCGTGGATATCAGGCCCGTGCCGAAACTTGCGGCGCGGCCGCGATACAGGACCTCATAGGCGGCCAAGTCCATTGACTGCACGCCGCAAATGCCGTGTAGCCGCAGCCGACCCGCAACAGAGTCATCGAAACTTCGCGGGAGCCGGAGATAGACAGAAAGGCCCTGAGTTTTCAACGACTCAGGGCCTTTTTCAGCAAATAGCAACTCGATGGCCTGTAAGGGCAGCGTCATCAATCGTTGC
>JBDUAG010000296.1:0-5313 GCA_040004785.1 Burkholderiales bacterium
GACCTGCGTCTCGCGATCCATCGGGTCGCCCATTCGTGCCGTGCGGGCCACGTCCAGCACCTTCTCGACGACGTGGTCATAGACACTGTCCTGAACCAGCAGACGAGAGCCGGCGATGCAGGTCTGCCCGGTGGCGGCGAAGATGCCGGAGATCGCACCGAACGCGGCCTGGTCGATGTCAGCGTCGGCGAACACGATGTTGGGTGACTTGCCCCCCAACTCCATCGAGGTGTGCTTGAACTGGCGCGCGGCCTGTTCGTTGATGCGCCGGCCCGTGGTGTCCGATCCGGTGAAGGTCACCTTGCGAACGAGCGGGTGGTCGACCAGCGGCGAGCCCACTTCGGCGCCGAAGCCGGTGACCACGTTGAACACGCCCGGCGGGAAGCCGGCCTCGTCAAAGAGTTCGGCGAACTCGAGCGTCGAGGCCGATGTGAACTCCGAGGGCTTGATGACGATCGTGCACCCGGCCGCCAATGCCGGTGCGATCTTCCAGCTCGCCAGCATCAGCGGCGAGTTCCAGGGCGTGATCGCGGCAACCACGCCCAGCGGTTCGTGGCGCGTGAACGCAAAGTAGCCCTTCTTGTCCAGCGGCAGCGCCGCACCCTGGATCTTGTCGGCGAGCCCGCCGTAGTAGTGATACCACTGAGGGATGTATTGCAACTGCGCATGCATCTCTGCATAGAGCTTGCCGTTGTCGCGCACCTCGGTCTCGGCGAGCTTGGCAGCGTCGCGCGCAATGAGGTCGCCGAGCCTGCGCATCAGTGCGCCGCGTTGAGTGGCCGTCATCTCCGCCCATGGCCCGGAAACGAACGCCGCATGCGCGGCCCGCACGGCGACATCGACGTCGCGCGCATCGCCACGCGGGATCTCGGCCCAGGCCCGGCCCGTGTACGGGTTCTGGGTCTGGAACCACGTCTCCCCCAGGGGATCCACGGCCCGGCCGCCGATGCGGAGCTGGTAACGCTTCATGGTCGGGCTCACTCCACTTTTGCGCCGCTGAGCTTGACCAGCTCGCGGTAGCGATCGATCTCGGCCTTCCAGAACGCACGGAACGCAGCCGGACCCTGCACCTTGACCTCGAAGCCGAGCTCCTGCAATCGCTTGGCCGTGTGACAAGCCCGTGCCGTTGGCCACGCTGGCGGGCAAGACAGTGGTGCTGCCCAGTGCACCGCATGGCATTCGCACGCTGGTGGAACAAGCCTGCGCGGTCTCCAACGTCCAGCTGAATATCTCCGCAGAAACCAACGCACTGAGCGTTCAGCGAAGCTTGGTCCTCGGCGGCCACGGCCTGACGATCCTGCCGCCGATCGCAGTAGCCGATGACCTTCGCACCCGGCAACTTTCCGGGGCGCCGCTGTCGGACCCGAGCATCACGCGGACGATCGTGTTGGCGCTCGCCACCAATCGACCCACCGGGCGGCATGTTCGCTGCGCGGTGGACCTGCTCGTGCAATGCACCAAGGAAGCGATCCACGCGGGCGCGTGGCTGGAGGGGCGGTGGCTCGGCAGTTGAGCCGCGGCGTCACCGCCGTCAGCTTGCCTGAGCCTGGAAGGTCCGCGAAAAGTCGCAGCAACCCTTGGCCAGATCGATGATGGTTGTCAGCAAACGGCTGCGGCCCTCGTCACGGCGCAACGCGACATAGTCCACCATCGGTAGCGCCGGCTTCACCTTGACCACGCGCAGCGTGTTCGCGTCGAGCATGGGCTGGAGACATGCCCGCGGCAGATAGCCGATCCCCATGCCGGAAACCGCCAGACCCAGCACCGCCATCAGGTTGCTGACACCGATCACGTTGTCCGGCGCCACCCCTTGCGCCTTCATCCAGGCGCCGTATATGCGGCCTGTGCCCGAAGTGTCGCCCTGGACCAGGAGCCGATGGCGTGCGAGTTCATGAAGTGGCATGACACCGCGCCGCTCGATGTGACCCGGACGGCACATCCATGCGCTCTCCACTCTTCCCAACGGTGTGCGCAGCAGGCGAAGTTCGGTGAACGCGTCGGGAACAATGATCAGATCGAGTTCGTCGTCGAGCAACTTGTCCTTCAGCAAGGCGGTGTCCTCGACGGTCGGTTCGATGACGACCTTGGGGAACGTGGTCTGGATGGCAAGGATGAGGCGCGGGAGCCAGGTCATGGCGGTCAATTCAGTCACGCCGATGCGCAGGCGTCGCTGCGTTACCTCGGGGCCGCTGAACTGCTCCACGGCCGAGTCGCGCTGCTCCAACAACCTCTTGGCCAGCAGGAACAGCTCTTCGCCCTTCTCCGTGAGGCGTGCCGATCGCTGCTTGCGGTCGAACAGCTCGACGGCAAACCGCTGTTCGAGTTCATGGATGCGTTTGGAGATGGCCGACTGCGAGGCATGCAGTCGAGCGGCCGCCTGCGCGAAGCCGCCCAGTTGCGCGATCCAATAGAGCGCCTCGAGTTGCTTGAATGTCATGGTGCCACTCGCGGTCGCGTCAGATGAGGAAACGAGCTGTTAAAGCATACCAAAAAGTCGCTTTTCTTGATCCGTTTTGACTTCCAGAATCGCGTCTGCCCCCTTGTTTGTTCAACTTCCGTGAGCCCACATGAAACGCATTCGCCCTCTCTTGGCTTGCCTTGTCACCGCTTTCGCGTCGACCGCCGCCCTGTCGCAGCCCACCGACACGCTCGGCAAGATCAAGGAGGCCGGTGTCATCAACATCGGGAGCCGCGACACGCAGATTCCGTTCTCCTACCGCACCAGCGGCTCAGGCGATCCCATCGGCTTCACGAACGACATCTGCCTGAAGGTCGTGGACGCGATCAAGGCGAAGCTCAAGCTGCCGACCCTCGCAGTTCACTACACGACGTTGACATCCACCAACCGGATCCCGCTGATCCAGAACGGCACGGTGGATCTCGATTGCGCCACCACGACCAACTCGCTGGCCAGGCAGCAGCAAGTGGCGTTTGCGCCGAGCCACTTCGTGACGAACATCACCGCCGCGGTGAAGAAGAACTCGGGCATCAACTCGATGGCCGATCTCAAGGGAAAGACCGTGGCAACCGTGGCGGGTAGCACATCGATTCAGCTGCTGCGCGTCTACAGAAAGACCGAGGGCGTCGAAGTCCAGGAGCTCGCCGGCAAAGACACCGCCGATGCCTTCCTGCTCCTGGCGAGCGATCGCGCTGTGGCCTACGTGCTCGACGATGTGCAGCTGGCAGCTCTGGTCGCAACCTCCCGGGAGCCAGGCGAGTACAGGCTCCTGAAGGACTCCCTTCGCCAGGAGCCCTACGGCATCATGTTTCGCAAGGACGATCCCGCCTTCAAGGAGGTCGTCGATCAGACGGTGCTGGGGCTGATGAAGTCCGGGGCCATCGATGAGCTCTACGCGAAGTGGTTCACCAAGCCGATTCCGCCCAACAACGTCAATCTGACATTTCCGATGTCGGAGGCGGTCCGCAATGCGTACCGCAACCCCAACAACAATGGCGTCTGAAGATCGAGGGATGCGCCATGGCTGACACCAACGGAAAGCTCTTCTCCCCCGCATTGATGCGCGCCGTCAAGGATCGCTTCCTGCACGTCGATCAGGACGCCGCCGGCCGCGAGCGGCTTTATTTCGACAACGCCGGTGGGGCGTTCCGGCTCAAGGCGGCCATCGACTGCTTTGCGCACGTCGATGCGATCCCCGACAACACCGAGCGCCATCACGCGGCGGCGGCCGAACTGCAGGACGTGCAGGCGCGAGGTGCGGCCGACCTTCGGACCATCCTGAACGCGACCGGCGGAAGCGTGTTCGCTTCCCTGACCGCATCCGGCGCGATGTTCGACATGGTCCGTGCGGTTGCCGAGAATATTCCCGGCCGGAACATGGTCACGACGGTACTGGAGCATCCATCGGCGTTCGATGCGATGACGCTCTACGCGGAGCGACTCGGCAAGGAGCTGCGCGTGGCTCGCAGCAACGTCGCCACCGGGGGCGTCGATGTCGAGGAGATCGTCGGCCTGGTCGACCAAGACACCTGCCTGCTGAACGTGATCTACGCCTCAAACATCTCCGGTGCCAAGCTGGACATCGAGGAGATCGTTCGCAGGGCTCGGCTGATCAAGCCAGACCTCTACATCGTCGTCGATGCCGTGCAACACGCGCCGCATGGCCACATCGACCTGCAGAAGACGCCGGTCGACGGGATCAACATCGCCCCCTACAAGTTCTTCGGCTCCCGCGGGTCCGGGTTCGCGTGGCTGTCCGATCGGGCCGCCAAGCTGCCTCACCACAAACTCGGCGCCAAGAACGCCGACGTGTGGGATCTCGGCAGCTCCGCGCCGTGGCAGTTCGCGGTGGTGACCGCGATCGTCGACTATGTCTGCTGGCTGGGCGCGCAGGCAACCATGCCCAGCAGCGTGAGCGGAAGGCACGAGTTGTTTGTCCAGGGCATGGAAACCATCGCCCTTCACGAGCGCGCGCTGCTGGCCCGGCTCCTGGACGGCAGCGAAGGCTCCCGTGGACTGCGCCGGATGGAGAAGGTCACCGTCTTTTTGGACCACGGCGACCTGAGCAAGCGCGATCTGATCCTCGCGATCGGCTTCGACACGATCGACTGCTCCGAGGCCGTCAGCGAGTACGAAAAGCGCGGGGTGATCGTCTACGAACGGGTCGCATCCAGTCTGTATTCGAAGCGCATGCTCGAGTCGTTCGGTCTCGAAGGCGCAGTCCGCGTCTCGCCGCTGCACTGCAATTCCGAGGCGGACGTCGACCGCTTCCTGGCGATCACGCGAGAGATCAGCGAGGCTTTAACGCCAGCGACGGTCAGATGTTCGCGGTCGTGACCGGGCTGATCGGCGCACTCTCGGGCAAGTACATCTTCAATGCGCTTGGTGTCGACGCCTGGGCGGTTCGTGGTTTCGCGCTGGACACCAACTCGCACGGCCTCGGCGCGCTGCCCGCGCGATCCAGGTGCGTCCCGATGCAGGCGCATACGCGGGCATCGCCCTCGGGCTGCGGGTGCCATTGGCATCGATACTGATGCCGTTGATATTTCGCTGGTACGCCCAAGGTGCGAGATGCGCGCACCTCGGACCGCAGGGCTTGATCCATCTGCACGCAGCTTGCTGCCCGGGCGGCGCGAGCGACTCGTACCATTGCCCGTTCAGGCAGTCGCCGCGGGCCAAGACGACCTGCACGCGGTGAGGAGCGAACTCGCGAACAAGAGCACACGCGTGTCTTCGACGGTCGGGTTGTCGCTGGCACGCCACGATCACCAGGTCGCAAACGGCAGCTCAAGCGGTCGCTGGAATGTGGGTAGAAATGAAGCACGGGGCGCTAGGCCCCGTGTTTGCTTGATGGT
>JBDUAG010000297.1:0-5295 GCA_040004785.1 Burkholderiales bacterium
CACGAAGAACGCGATCCTGCTCGTGGACTACGCCAACCACATGCGCAAGACCGGCGTGAGCACGGCCGAAGCGCTGCTGCAGGCCGGGCTGGTGCGGATGCGGCCGATCATGATGACCACCGCGGCGATGGTCTTCGGCATGCTGCCGCTGGCGCTTGCGCTCGATGAAGGCGGCGAGATCCAGGCGCCGATGGGCCGGGCGATCATCGGCGGCGTGATCACGTCAACGCTGCTGACCTTGATCGTGGTGCCGGTGATCTACAGCTACCTCGACGACCTCGCGGCGTGGGCGAAGCGGCGCTTCGGGGCGGCCGTGGCGATCCCCGCTCACATGCCGGCATCGAAGGGGTAAGGCTGGCTACTGCGAGATGTGGATCACGTCTCTGACCAAGGGGTAGATGCTGGTCTGCCAGCGCTTGCCGCTGAACACACCGTAGTGGCCGACGTTCGGCTGAACGTAGTGAGTGCGCATGTAAGGGCGCAGGCTGCTGGCCAGGTCTTGCGCGGCGAGGGTCTGCCCGATCGCGCAGATGTCGTCGCGCTCGCCTTCGATCGTGACCAGCGCGGTGCGGCGGATCGCCGCGGGGTTGACCTTGCGGCCCTTGTACGTCAGCTCCCCCTTGGGCAGCGCGTACTTCTGGAACACGAGATCGACGGTCTCGATGTAGAAGTCCGCGGAGAGGTCGGCCACCGCCATGTACTCCTCGTAGAAGGTGCGCGTGATCTCGGCCTTGTCGAACTCGTCGTCGACCAGGTGCTGGTAGTAGTCCTTGAACGCGTTGACGTGCCGGTCCTTGTTCATGCTCATGAAGGCAGAGAGCTGCACGAAGCCGGGGTAGACGCGCCGCCCGCCGCCGCGATGCCGCCACGGCACGGTGCTGATCAGGTTCTTCTCGAACCACTCGATCGGCTTGGTCATCGCGAGCTTGTTGACCTCGGTCGGACTGATGCGGCAATCGATCGGGCCGGCCATCAAGGTTAGGCTGGCCGGCGTGGCCGGGTGCTGGTCTTCCGACATGATCGAGACCGCGGCGAGCGCCGCCACGGTGGGCTGGCAGACCGCCAGGACGTTCGAATTCGGGCCCATCTCCGCGAGGAAGTCGATGATGTGCTCGGTGTACTCGTCCAGGCCGAAGCGCCCGGCCGACAAGGGCACGTCGCGCACGTTGTGCCAATCGGTCACGTAGACGTCGTGGTCCTGCATGACCGTGCGCACGGTGTCTCGCAGCAGGGTGGCGAAGTGGCCACTCATCGGCGCGACGACCAGCACCTTGGGCTGCATCGGTGCACCTTCCTTGCGAAAGCGCAGCAAGGTGGCAAAGGGCGTCGTCATCACGATCTCTTCGGTGACCGGCACCGCCTCGCCCTTCACCATCACTTGATCGAGGCGCCACGGCGGGCGCTTGTGCGTGACCTCAGCCAGCTCGAGCACGCGGCAGGCAGCCGCCGCCTGCCGCATCGTCGGTCGGCCGGCGAGGCCGAAGGTCGGGTCCATCAGCATGGGCACCGACATCTTCGCCATCGTGCGCAGCGGCCACATCAGATCCGATTGAGCCTGGTAGGCCTGATACATCATGAGTACCCCGTTATGGTTCTGATGCTTCGGCTCTGCAACTAACGAGCCAGCGGTGCGCCCGTGGCACATCCCTTGCAACCGGGGATTGCAACCACGCCGGAGAGCCCCATGCCTGTCGCCACGCCCAGCAAGCCCAAGTCCGCCGTGCGCAAGACCGCGGCCAAATCGGCGGCGAAAGCCGCCAAGGCCAAGGCCTCGCTCACGTTGAGCAGCAAGAACTACTCGTCGTGGTCGCTGCGCGGCTGGCTGATGGCGAAGTTCGCCGGGCTCGAGTTCGATGAGGTGATGGTTTCGCCCGATGACGCGGATGCGCGCAAGGAACTGCTGCTGCTGGCCCCGTCGATCCGCGTGCCGGCCCTCACGCACGAAGGCGCGAAGGTCTGGAACACGCTCGCGATTGCGCAGTACCTGAACGAGATCCGGCCCGACGCCGGCCTGATGCCTGCCGAGCGCATCGCGCGTGCGCACTGCCGTTCGGTCAGCGGCGAGATGAATTCGGGGTTCGCGAACCTGCGTGCCTCGCTGCCGATGAACCTGAAGGGCAAGTTCCCCGGCCACAAGGTCTGGGCCGGTGCCCAGCCCGACATCGACCGCATTGTCGAGATCTGGACCGAGTGCCTGGCCACCTACGGCGGGCCGTTCCTGTTCGGCAAGCAGCGCGGCATGGCCGACGCGATGTTCGCCCCGGTGGTCACGCGCTTTCTGACCTACGACGTGAAGCTGACGAAGCCCTGCCTCGTGTACTGCCACACCATCATGGCGATGCCCGAGATGAAGGAGTGGATCGCCGCCGCCAAGCTCGAGCCCGACGACATCGAAGAGCTCGACATGGATTTCTGATGGAACCCCTCGGTGAACGAGTCGGGGCCGGCTTGGGGCGGCCCGGCGCTCAGCCCACCGCCCGGGTCATGCCCAGGGGGTTGGCGCCGGCACGTCGCAGACGGCCGGCACGTCGATCGACTTGAAATCCGCCGGGCCGACGATCTCGAGGTACTCCATGTCAGGCGAGTAGTCGAACAGGTAGTGCGTGATGCCCGGGCGCTGGTGCACGCAGTCGCCGGCCTCGACGAGGGTGATCTTGTCCTCGTACATGAACTTGGCCCAGCCCTTGGTCATGATGACGATCTGGAAATCCGCCTCATGGCGGTGCCAGCCGGTGCCCTTTTCCGGTGCCATATTCGCCTTCACGAAGTGAGCGATGACGGCGCCCTTGGTGGCCTCGGCGACGCCCAGGTCCTTGTAGAGGAAGAAGTCGCGGAGGCCGTCGCTGCGCCACGACGTGTCAGCAGGCTTGACGTGCGAGAACGTCGTGGTCGTCTTGTCCAACATGGGGCGGCCCTCCTGCATCAGAGTGAATGTGCAGGTGCAGCATGCATAAGGTGTTCCAGCGCGGAACGCGGCGGCCGCCGCAGGCTCAGGGGAGCTTGGCCAGCACCTTGTCCATCTCGGACGCAGAGTAGGCGCGCAGCGAACGCGAGCGCACATTGCCTTGCATCGCCGTGGCGAGACTGAACGCGGCCAGCGCGGTTTCGTCCTCGGCCTCCAGCACGCAGACGATGTCGTATTCGCCCATGGTCCAGAGGATGTCGCGCATGTTGACGCCGTGCTTCTTCGCCATCTCCTTGGCGGCGGCGGCGCGTTTGGTGGTGTCCTTGATCGATTGAATGCCCTTGTCCGTGAAACTCATCAAACCGACGTAAGTGACCATGGAGTGCTCCTGTTGATCAAATCGAAGGCCAAGGGTGACTGCCCCGAATCGTGTGGCCCCCAGGGCGCGGTTCGAGTCACGGTACAGGCCCGATCCGATCGGGTCGCTGCGCAATGAGGCAAAAGATCCTACGCGCTCCCTGCGCAAACGCAACCGACTAGCGGGCTCGTTCGGTCTCCGATCAGATGCGGCAGCCCTCGGGGCCGCAGGCGAACGCCGGGCCACTCGACGACGCCGGTTGCAGCGCCACGACCGGACGGCTCAGCCAATCCTTCCAGTCGTCGGCGTGCCCGAGATGCGGTCCGATGTCGACGGCCGTGAAGTGACCGTCCTGCTCCAGCGCGAACGTGGGAAAGCCGTTCCCACCGACGCGCGCCAGCAAGGCCCGGCTCGCGGCGATGTGGGCCTGAGTCGGTTCGCCGCTCGCTTCCGAGAGGGCGCTGGCGAACGCCTCGCGATCCAGCCCGATTTCGATCGCGAGATCGACCAGCACCGCGGTCTCGGCAATGCGCCTGCCTTCTTGGTAGTGCGCCACCTGCAGGCGCGCCAGCAGGTCCAGGCCGCGCCCGGCCGCTCGGTCGGCGGCGAGCATGGCGGCGATCGGCGGTTCGGAGTCGAACACCGCCGATTCGTCGCGCAGCAGGCCGTCGAAATACGCCTCGCCGAAGTGCTGGCCCGTGAGCTGAGCGATGCGACGATCGTGCGGCATCACGTAGCTTCGCAAGCGCGACGAAACCTGTTGGCGGTTGCTGCCTGCCATCATCCCACCGGCGTGCGCGACCACCGTGACCACTTCGCGCGCCGCACGCACCAGCGGTGCGGCGCCATAGCACCAGCCGCACAGCGGGTCGTGGATGTAGTGCAGGACGGTGCTCATCGTGGTTCGCTCCGAAGGGTGGCTCAGTAGCCGACGGTGAATCGCTGGCGCGAGTGAGCCGGGCGCTCCAGCTCGTCGACGAAGGCGATCGCGAAGTCGGGAAAGCTGATCCGGCTCTTGCCTTCGGCATCGATCAACAAGTCGTCTTTGCCCAGGCGGAACGTGCCGGTGCGCTCGCTGCCATCGAACAAGGCGGAGGGCGAGAGGAAGGTCCAGTCGAGGCTCGCCTCCTGACGCAGTGCCTCCAGGTAGGCGGCACCAGCCGCCGCCTCGGTCTTGTAGGCCGCGGGGAAGCTCGGCGCGTCGAACAGTCGCTGGCCGGGGGCCACGAACAGGCTGGCTGCGCCGCCGACGACCAGCAGGCGCTTGCCGCCGGCCTGCTTGACCGCATCGATGACCGGGCTCGCCGGGATGCCCGCAAAGCGCGCCGCGCTGAACACCGCATCGTGGCCGACGAGTGCGCGTTGAAGCGCCGTGGCATCGAGCATGTCTACGTCCTGCGTGGTCAAGCCGCGGCGGGCGGGGAGCGCGGAAGCGTGGCGTGCGATGGCGGTCACGTCGTGGCCGCGACGCAGCGCTTCTTCCAGCAGTTGGCCACCGGCGCGGCCGGTGGCGCCGATGATGGCGATCTTGCTCATGATGGTTTCCTTCGCGTGTTATGGGGGTACAGCATTACCACTTCATGTCGCCCTTGGCGACCTTGGCGCTGAGTTCGAGCGAAGATTCTTCGCCCGCATCAGGGTAGCGCTTCTTCATGGCGGCGATCAACGCCGCGGAGTCCTTCGCCTTCGCGGTTTCGGCATCGAAGGCTTTGATGTACCCGGCCGTGAACCCTATCGATTGCAGCGAGGTCGATGCGCCCGCGAGGTAGTGGCCCGGCACCACGGTTCTCGGCTTGAGCATCTGGATGGTCTTCAGCGTCGCGAGCCAGTCGGCGTGCGACTGCGGGGTCTGCGTGTCGGCCATCCACACATGCTGGTTGTTCGACAGCACCACGCCGCCCACCACCGCCTTGATCGACGGGATCCACACGAAGCTGCGGTCGGGCTGCTTGCCGTCGAGGCCGACGACTTCGAGGCGTCTGCCTTCCAGCGTGAGCGCGTTGCCGTTCAGCACGTCGGGAACGAAGGTCGC
>JBDUAG010000298.1:0-5293 GCA_040004785.1 Burkholderiales bacterium
ACGATGTAGCTCGGGTTCGCCGGGTCGGGGTTGAGCGCGGCGTTGATCGCGTCCTTGGCCTTGCGCTGGGCGTCGAGGTCGGCAAAGCGCGCCTTCACCGAGTTTCCCTCGAACTGCACAAAGTCGGGCTTCAGCCCGGCCTTGGTCAGCACGTCCTCGACGCGCGGTGCCATCGCCGAATCGAGCTTGAGCGTGGCCTTGCCGCTGCTGACCTGCACGGCCGGCGCTTCGCCGAAGAAGTTGGGCAGCGTGTAGACCAGTCCGACGAGCAAGGCGATCACGAGGAGCGCGTATTTCCAGCTGGGGTAGCGATTCATCAGGTCGTTCCTCGGGCGCCCGAAGCGCCGCGCGTGCGATCGTTACTTGGTGGCGACGGTGCCTTTGGGCAGCACCTGCACGACCGCACCGCGCTGCACCTGGATCTCGACGCCCGGGGCGATCTCGACCGTCAGGTAGCTCTCGCCGATCTTCGCGATCTTGCCGAGCATGCCGCCGTTGGTGACGACCTCGTCGCCCTTCGCGAGCGCATCGATCATCGCCTTGGCTTCCTTCTGGCGCTTCATCTGCGGCCGGATCATCACGAAGTACAGCACCACGAACATCAGCACGAACGGCAGCATGCCGCCGATGCTGCCCAGCGGCGAATCGGCGGCGGCAGGCGCGGTCTGCGCAAAGGCTTCGGAAATGAACACTTGGAATTCCTCTGTAGGGCCGGGCACGACGCCAGCGGCATAACTCGCGGATTGTATGTTGACCCCCAGGCCCTGCTACACCTCGGGAACCAGCCTCAGACGGGTGATCTCGGACGGCGCGCCGAAACGCTTCGGCGGGCCCCAGTAACCCGTGCCGCGGCTGGTGTAGACCCACAGCCGGCGCAGGCGATGCAGCCCTGCGGTGAACGGCTGCTGCAGCCGCACGAACAGGTTCCAGGGCAGGAACTGACCGCCGTGCGTGTGGCCGGAGAGCTGCAGGTGGAAGCCGGCCTGCTCGGCACCCTCGGCACTGCGCGGCTGGTGCGCCAGCAGCACGCGCACGGTCGCATGGGCGGGCGCGCCGGCCATGGCGGCGGCCGGGTCGCTGCGCTGGGCCGGGTCGAAGTGGTGTGCGCTGTGGTCGGTCACGCCCGCCACCAGCAGCGCGGCCGCGCCATGCTCCAGCACGACGTGCTGGTTCATCAGCACGTTGAGGCCGAGACGCCGCAGCTCGGCGACCCAGGCCGGTGCGCCCGAGTAGTACTCGTGGTTGCCGGTGACGAAGAAGGTCCCGTGGCGCGACGCCAGCCCGGCGAGCGGCGCCACATGCTCGCCGAGCTCGCGCACCGAGCCATCGACGAGGTCGCCGGTGACCGCGACCATGTCGGGCTGGAGCGCGTTCACCGCGTCGACGATGCGGCGCAGGTACGGGCGCTTGATGGTCGGGCCGACGTGGATGTCGCTGATCTGCACGATCGTGAAGCCGTGCAGCGCGGCGGGCAGATCGGCGATCGGCACGTCGACCGCGACGACCGCCGCGGTGCGGCGCGCGTTGACGAAGCCCCACGCCGTGATGACCAGCGCAAGCAGCGGCACCGCCATCGCAGTGGCGCCGGCTACGCCGCCCCACGAGCCGAGCCACGCCACCAGCAGCACGGGCTCACGCAGCAGCGTCAGCACGAACAGCGACGAGAACAGCCCCATCGCCAGCGAGCCGGCCCAGGCCAGCCGGTCGGCGAGCGGCTGGCGGCGCACGCCGCGCGCCAGCAGGCCCATCGGCATCAGCACGCCCGAGGCGACAACCAGCACGACGAACAACACCGCCCAGGGGGCCGGCAGATCGGAGGCAATGCGCAGGCCGACGTAGGCGTGCAGCAGCGACGAGACGAACAGCAAGGGCAGCAGGCGCATGGATGAAAACGGGCGATTCAACGGGTCTGGCCGATGTGGCGCCGAAACGCGCGAACACAAGCCGCCGGCGCAGAATGCGTTCCCTCAGGAGGCCTTCCCATGACCACGACAAACCAGACGACAGCCCGGGTCGCGCTCATCATCGGCGCCGGCGACGCCACCGGCGGCGCCATCGCGAAGCGCTTTGCGGCCGGCGGCTACGTCGCGTGCGTGACGCGGCGCGAAGCCGACAAGCTGGTGCCGCTGGTCGAGAGCATCGCCGCCGCCGGCCACCGCGCGCACGGCTTCGGCTCGGACGCACGCAAGGAGGAAGAGGTGATTGCGCTGGTCGAACAGATCGAGCGCGACATCGGGGCGATCGACGTGATGGTGTTCAACATCGGCGCCAACGTGCCGTGCAGCATCCTCGAGGAAACCGCACGCAAGTATTTCAAGATCTGGGAGATGGCCTGCTTCGGCGGCTTCCTGAACGGCCGCGAGGTCGCCAAGCGCATGGTCACGCGCGGCCGCGGCACGATCCTGTTCACCGGCGCGACTGCCGGCCTGCGCGGCTCGGCGAACTTCGCCGCGTTCGCCGGCGCCAAGCATGCGTTGCGCGCGCTCGCGCAGAGCATGGCGCGCGAACTCGGGCCGCGCGGCATCCATGTGGCGCATGTCGTCGTCGATGGCGCGATCGATACCGAGTTCATCCGCAGCACGTTCCCCGAGCGCTATGCCCTGAAGGAACAGGACGGCATCCTGAACCCCGACCACATCGCCGAGAACTACTGGACCCTGCACGCTCAGCCGCGCGATGCCTGGACGTTCGAGCTCGACCTGCGGCCGTACATGGAGAAGTGGTGAGGCCCGGCGCATTGCGCGCGCGATCAAGCCGCCTGCGGCACCCGATCCAGGAACCCGATGACGCTGGCAATGCGGCCGCCGCGGGTCACGACGACATCGCTGCCCTCGATCGGCGGCGCCACACCGGCGGGCCCGAGCGTCCACGAAAATCGCACATGCTCGCCGTGTCCGTCCGGCACGCCGACGAGCGCGAACCGGAAGCCGGGGAAGCGCGCCTGCACGCTTTCGATGAGCGCGCAGATGTGGTCGCCGCCGCTCACGCTGGCCAGCGGATCGGCGTAGCGCGCGTCCTCCGTCCAGCCCTCGCGGACCAGCGCGCGGCGGCGGTCGGCATCGGTTTCGTTCCAGGCGGCGATGTAGTGATCGGCGATGTGTTGGGCGTCAGACATGGCGTTCTCCTTCGAGGATGCGTCCGGTGATTCCGGACGATTTGAATCATGGCGATGGCCGGCGCCACGGTCGATGACGCCGGAGGTCATGTCGATCCGCCGCTGCCCTCAGAATCACCCCAGCCCTGAACTGCCGAGGACGCCGCATGGATGGCACACCCGACCTCGAATCGACCATCAAGCCCAGGCTCGTCTATCCGTTCGAGGGTCCGCCCGTGCGCGGCCACACGACCGAGGTCGCGCCCGGCGTGCACTGGATCCGCATGCCGCTGCCGTATGCGCTGGATCACATCAACCTGTGGGGGCTCGACGACGGCGCCGGCTGGGCGCTGGTGGACACCGGCGTGCGCACCGAGGAGACCGCGCTGGTCTGGCGCGAGCTGTTCGCGAACGCGCCGGACGAGCGCTCGATCACGCGCGTGGTCGTCACCCACATGCACCCCGACCATGTCGGCATGGCGGGCTGGCTGACGCGCAAATTCGGTGTGCAGCTGTGGATGACCTCGCTGGAGTACCTGAGCTGCCGCGCGATGGTGTCCGACACGGGCCGAGAGGCACCGGTGGACGCGATCGACTTCTACCGGCGCGCTGGCTGGAGCGCAGGCGCGATCGAGACTTACAAGACGCGCTTCGGCAACTTCGGCAAGCACATCCACCCACTGCCCGACAGCTTCCGGCGGCTCGACGACGGCCAGGCGCTCGTGATCGGGGCGAACACCTGGCGCGTCGTCGTCGGCAACGGCCACTCGCCCGAGCACGCCTGCCTGTACTGCCCGGCGCTGAAAGTGCTGATCTCGGGCGACCAGGTGCTGCCGCGCATCTCGTCCAACGTCTCGGTCTACCCGGTCGAGCCGGACGCCGATCCGATGGCCGGCTGGCTGGCATCGCTCGCGAAGCTCAAGCGCGAGGTGCCGGACGACGTGCTCGTGCTGCCCTCGCACAACGAATGCTTCCGAGGCCTGCACGCGCGCCTCGATGCGCTCGCGAGCGGGCAGGAGCGATCGCTCGAACGCCTGCGCCGTTCGCTGCGCGAGCCGCGGCGCGCGGTGGACGTGTTCGGTGCGCTGTTCGCGCGCGCCATCGGCGAGGCCGACGCCGCGCTGCTCGGCATGGCCACGGGCGAAAGCCTCGCGTGCCTGAACTACCTGATGGGCCGCGGCGAACTCACGCGCACGCTGGATGGCGACGGTGTCGCCTGGTACCGGCTGGCCGAATCCGCCGTCTGACGCGGCGTTGCGCTCAGGCCGTCGGCAGCTTGTCGCGCCCGCGCGCCTCGGCGAGCACCTGGTGCACCAGCGGCAGGAGCCGCTCCATGCTGTACTCCTTCTGCAGCAGTTCGCGCACACCGGCGCGGGTGGCCGAGACGCGCAGCTCCTCGGAGAGGTAGCCGGAACTGATCACCACCGGCAGCGCAGGCGCGACGCGTGCCAGCGCCTGTGCCAGGTCGATGCCGGTCATGCCGGGCATGTTGAAGTCGGTGACCACCAGGTCGAATGCCGCGGGGTCGGCGCGCACGCGCGCCAGCGCGTCGCGCCCGCTCTCGAATGCGCCGACGCGGTAGCCGGCGTTCTTCAACAGGCCCTCGACCATCAACAGCATCGCCGGATCGTCATCGACATACATCACCTGCTCGCCGGCACCTCGCCGTGCTTCGATCACCACGAGGTCGGGCGACTCGACCTCGGCGGACGCCGCCACCAGCGGGAAGTACAGGTGAAAGGTGCTACCGCGGCCAGGCGCGCTTTCGACCCTGATCGCGCCGTGGTGCGCGATCACGATGCCGTGCACCACCGACAGGCCCAGCCCGGTGCCCTCGCCGACCCGCTTGGTGGTGAAGAAGGGCTCGAACACGCGTGCCCGCGTCGCCTCGGTCATGCCGCACCCGTCGTCGCTCACCACCAGATGGGCATAGGCGCCGGGCGGGATCTCGCCCAGCGAGCGCGCCGCTTCGGCGTCGATCTCGCGCCGCTCGAGCGAGATCGTGATGCGCCCGGTGCTGCCCTGCATCGCATGCCAGGCGTTGGTGCACAGGTTCAGCAGGATCTGCTGGATGTTGGTCGCGTCCGCGCTCACCTGCAGCGGCACGTCGGAAAGCCGCAGTTGCAGCTCGACCGGGCTCGGCAGCGTCGAGCGCAGCAGCACGAGCGCCTCCTCGACGAGCGGGCGCATCGGCTGGCT
>JBDUAG010000299.1:0-5291 GCA_040004785.1 Burkholderiales bacterium
CGCCGATGGTCGGCGGCATGGTGCTGATCTCGATGGCCACGCCCTGGGTCAGCGACGTGGTGCGCGAGCGCTGGTTCGCGCTGCCGGAGATCATCGCGCTGATGGCGATCCCGCTGATGACCGGCATCGCGCTGCTCGCGGTGCGCGGGGTGCTCAACTCGCACGTGGTGCGCGGGCCGGTGAGCTGGCTGCCGTTCGTGCTGCTGATCGTGGTGTTCGTGCTCGGCTTCCTGGGGCTGGCCTACAGCATCTACCCCTTCGTCGTGATCGGGCAGATGACGATCTGGCAGGCCGCGAGCAGCCCCGAGGCCCTGAAGGTGATCCTCATCGGAACCTGCATCTCCGTGCCGGCCATCGCCGGCTACACGGTGTTCTCGTACCGCGTGTTCCGGGGCAAGACCGGGGAACTAAGATATGCATGACCGAAGTCCGCCATGTCCGCCGTGATCGGAGTTGATCACCGGGCTCGCACTGATGCAGTCGGAGCGGCACTGTGCGATACCCGACCCGTGACATACCCAACTTCGTCTGCCCACGCTGAACCTCCTTTGACACGATCGCGGCGTGGGCGCGAGTCGTGGCGCATTGCAGTGGCCTTGGTGTTGATCGCGGCAGCGGCCTATGCAGGGCATCGGTTGACGATGCAAGGCGGTTTGTCGCGACTGCGTGAAGCCGCAGATCATCGGCTGGACATGCTGGCCACGGGTTTGGATGCAGACCTGGCCCGCTTCGACTATCTGCCAGCGTTGCTCGAGATGACGCCTGTCGTCCCGGCCTTGCTCGACACCCCCTCGGACGGCAAACTCCGGGAGTCGGTCAATCGATACCTCACCGGCGTGAATGCCACCGCCGGTGCCGACATGCTGTATGTCCTGGACGCGCGTGGCACGTCATTGGCAGCATCGGATTGGGATCAGCCGGGTACGACCATCGGCCAGGATCTTTCCTTCAGGCCCTATGTGATTGACGCCATGTCGCGCGGCCGCGGCCGCTTCTACGGTGTCGGCATCACGAGTCGCAAGCCCGGCTATTACCTGTCGTACGCCTTGCGTCGAGGTGAGACTTCGCGCGGCGTCGTAGCGGTCAAGGTGAACATTGAAGACGCCGAACGTGCGTGGCGAAAGCTGCCCGGCGACGTGTTGGTGGTCGACGAAAGAGGGGTGGTGATCCTCTCCACGCGAGATGACTTGAAGTACCGGCCTCTCGCGCCGCTGCAAGCCGACCAACGCGCGGAGGCGCAGCGCTCACGCTCCTATGGCACTGCAAGCCTGGAACCGCTTCTGTGGGTCGCGACAGATCTTGTGGCGCCCGACACCCGACTGGTCGCCCTCGAGGGCATGGCGACTCTGGCCTCGGAACGCTCCTTGCAGCGTGCGCCGTGGCGGCTGATCGTGTTGGACGACCTGGCACCGGTTCGTGCGATCGCGCGGTACGGCGCAGTGACGTCGGGTTTGGCGATGGCGGTCTTGTTGCTCCTGGCCTTTGTGCTGCTGCAGCGACGTCGAGCCGTTCGACAGAAACTGGCGAGCCAGGCCGCGCTGCAGCAGGCGCATGACAGTCTCGAATCCACCGTCATCGCGCGCACGGCGCAACTCCGTGCAACGCAGAGTGAACTGGTTCACTCGGGAAAGCTGGCCGCGCTCGGCCAGATGTCTGCGGGCATGGTGCATGAGCTGAACCAGCCGCTGACCGCGTTGCGCACGCTGTCGGACAGCGCCGGCATTCTCCTCGACCAGCACCGGCACGACGACGTGCGAGGCAATCTGCAGCGAATCGCCGGGACCGTCGATCGCCTGGGCAGGCTGACCGCGCGACTGAAGACTTTCGCGTACAAGAGCGAGGAGGCTCTGGCGCCGGTCTCGCTGTCGCGCAGCATCGCCGACGCCCTGGCCGTTGTCGGAGCAGACGTGAAGAACCGAGGCATCGACATCGAAGTGAAGGTCGATCCGGTTGACTTGAGTGTGATGGGCGACGATGCAGCGATCGGCAGCGTGATCATCAACCTGGTGAGAAATGCGATCGATGCGATGCAAGACGCACCAACGCGACGCTTGAGCATTCGAGCTCGATCGGTGGACGGAAGAGTCGTCATGCACATCGCCGACACCGGTCCCGGTATCCGTGCCGATATCCTGCACCGGCTGTTCGAACCGTTCGTCACCAGCAAGCCGGCTGGCGCCGGGCTCGGCCTGGGTTTGGTCATTTCGGCGGAAGTGGTGCGGGCCAGCGGTGGAAAATTGAGCGCAACCAACCTCGCCGGCGGTGGTGCCTGTTTTACCGTCGACCTGCCGATCGCCCCCCTACAGGAGTAGCCGCCCAGTGAGCGAAACCCCACCGATCCGAGTGCTGTTGATCGAGGATGACGAAGACGTGCTGATCAGCACGGCGCAGGCCCTGACCTTGGGCGGCTTCGTCGTCGAGCCGTTTGCGAGCGTGGAACGCGCACGGAGTCACATTGCCTTCGACGCGCCGGTCATTGTCGTGTGCGATGTTCGCCTGCCCGGGATGAGTGGCACCGATTGGTTGCCCGAGATCCGTGCCATCGACGCCGAACTGCCCGTCGTCCTGGTCACCGGGCATGGCGACATTGCCATGGCGGTGCGGGCGATGCGCGATGGCGCCTACGACTTCATCGAGAAGCCCTTCACGTCCGAGCGACTTGTCGCGGTGGTTCGGCATGCCGTGGAGCGGCGGCAATTGGCGCTGCAGGTTCGCGCACTGCACGATGCCCTCGAGAACTGGCATGGCATCCAGGCGGTCCTGATCGGGCGGTCGACCCAGATGCAGAGTGTCCGCCGCAACGTGATGACGCTGGCGCAGACGTCGGCCGATGTGCTGATCTACGGCGAGACCGGTACAGGCAAGGAACTGGTGGCGCGTTGCCTGCATGACTATAGTGAGCGCCGGCGGCACCACTTCGTACCGGTCAATTGCGGGGGGCTGCCCGAGTCGCTTGCGGAGAGTGAGCTGTTCGGTCACGAAGCGGGTGCGTTCACAAGCGCCAATCGGGCGCGCATCGGCAAGTTCGAATTCGCCCATGGGGGCACGCTGTTCCTCGACGAGATCGAGAGCATGCCGGTGGCGATCCAGATCAAGCTCCTGCGCGCGCTTCAGGAGCGTAGTGTCGAGCGCATTGGCTCGAACAAGTCGATCTCGTTCGATTGCAGAGTCATCGCGGCGAGCAAGGATGATCTCAAGGTCCTGAGTGACCAGAACAGGTTCAGGGCTGACCTCTACTACCGGATCGGGGTGGCCTTCATAGAGTTGCCTCCGCTGCGTGAGCGACGCGAGGACATTCCGCTGTTGTTCGAACACTTCACGCTGCTCGCTGCGAGTCGATACCAGCGCGCAGCGCCCGTGTTGAATAGTTCGCAACTGGCGGACCTGATGGCCTATTCGTGGCCCGGCAACGTGCGCGAACTCAGAAACGTGGCGGACCGCTTCGTGCTGGGCCTGCTCGGCGACCGCTTGACGCAGGGGCGCGGGGCGAGTGAACCAGCCAGCGTGCCGCACGGTCTGTCGCATCAGGTCGAACGGTTCGAGCGCGCGATGATCGTTGAAGAACTGCGTCGGAATCGCGGCGATCAATCGGCGACCGCGAACGCGCTCGGCATTGCCCGGCAGACCCTGTATGACAAAGTGCGAAAGCTCGGGCTCACAGCGGACGAGTTCAAGTAGCGAGCCGCGACGCAGCGACAATCGGGGATGACACGCGCCCCGACAGACGCTGCATTCGAGATGTTTCGGACTGCGCTGAAACGTCATGGAGTGCGCGACAGCCTGGCGTATCTGGTCGGGCTCACGGACTACCGCTTCATCGGGATCTGGCGATTCAAGGACGGGAAGGCGAACGCAGCCGTTCACTACGACCGTCTGAATCCCGACGTGATGCACGCGCAAGAGGTGCCCGACAACGCGACGTACTGCTGCTACGTGCGCGACTCAAGGGGCGTCTTCACGACGGCGCACGCGATGCTTGATCCTCGTACCGTGGGCCACCCGGCTCGCGAGACGGTGTCGCGTACTGCGGCGTCCCGGTCATGGACGCGGAGGGGCACCTCCTGGGCGCCCTGTGTCACTACGATTTTGGACCGCGCGACCCCGAGCAGATTGACATCGAGCTCGTCATCCGCGCCGCCAGCACGCTAGCGCAAGGCAATCACGTCCCGCCATATCCCGCGGGACCGAACTAGCCGCCGTAGTTTGGCCGATGCACGAGTCATAGAAATGACAAAGGGGTCAGCAAGTGCAAACCTGCTAACCCCCGTCATTTCTGGTGCCGGTGAGAAGAGTCGAACTCCCGACCTTCGCATTACGAATGCGCTGCTCTACCAACTGAGCTACACCGGCGTAGCCTTGCATTCTACTTCAGGTCGAATCGGCCCAACTTCTTCGCAACCGCGACGTTCTTCAGCGTGACGTAGACGGGCAGGCCGCTCTTGTACGTCGGGTAGTCCTCACCCTGGATCAGCGGCGTGAGATAGCGCTTGCATTTGTCGGTGATGCCGAAGCCGTCCTTCGTGATGAAGTCGCGCGGCATGAACTTCTCGACGTTCGCGACTTTCGCCAACTCGGCCACGCCGATCTTGTACTTGTACGGCACGTCGGAGATGCGCTCGACCGTCGGCATCACCGCGTTGCGGCCGGCGAGCGCGAGTTCGACCGCCTTCTGGCCGAGCTGGTAGGCCTGCTTGACGTCGGTCGCCGACGCGATGTGGCGCGCTGCGCGTTGCAGGTAGTCGGCCACGGCCCAGTGAAACTTGTGGCCGAGCGCCTGCTTGACCATGTTGGCGACCACCGGCGCGGCGCCGCCGAGCTGCGCGTGGCCGAACGCATCGCGCGCACCTTGTTCGGCGAGGAAGGTTCCATCGGGGTGATGGCAACCTTCGGAGACGACGACGGTGCAGAAGCCGTGCTCCTTCACCAGCTTGTCGACGCGCTTCAGGAACTTCGCCTCGTTGAACTCGATCTCGGGGAACAGGACGACGACCGGGATGCCGTGGTCTTCGACCAACCCGCCAGCCGCGGCGATCCAGCCGGCGTGGCGGCCCATCACCTCGACGACGAAGACCTTGGTCGAGGTCTTGGCCATCGAGCGCACGTCGAACGAGGCTTCGAGCGTGGACACGGCGACGTACTTCGCGACCGAGCCGAAGCCCGGGCAGCAGTCGGTGATCGGCAGGTCGTTGTCGATCGTCTTCGGCACATGAATCGCCTGCAGCGGGTAGCCCATGGCCTCGCTGAGCTGGCTGACCTTGAAGCAGGTGTCGGCCGAATCGCCGCCGCCGTTG
>JBDUAG010000300.1:0-5276 GCA_040004785.1 Burkholderiales bacterium
TTTTTCAGCAAATAGCAACTCGATGGCCTGTAAGGGCAGCGTCATCAATCGTTGCAGCAGATCTGCTGCAACCGGCTTTCCGTCGCCTCACCCGCGTGCGGGTCGCCTACCGGCCGCGGCCGAGCAACCGAAGCAGCCGTCGCAGCGCGGAGGGCCGTGTCGGGTACAGGCTCGGCAAGCGAGAGGGCGCCGGCATCCGCCGGGTCGCCGGGGCCTGGAGCGCTGGCAGCGCCTGCGACAGGTGGAGGTGAACGATTCGCATGGGTCAATTGGAAGTCAGACACAAGCGGCCGTCGACCCCATCATTTGGGGGGGCTGTGTGCGCCGCGCAACTGACGTACCTTGGTCAGCGCGTGCCGTTGAACCGCTGGCACGAAGGTCGCTCTAACGCAGCACCACGCGGCGGGAGCGCTGGCCTCGTCGCCAGACCGTTAAATCCGACCGCTCACTTGTTGCTGGAGTTCACATGATCGACAAACATCGTCATCGCCATCTGGGCGCGCCGCACGGTTCGGCGCCCAATTGGGTTCTGATGCTTCTGGGCGCATGCGCCGTCGTCGCCGCAGTGCTGGCGGGCACGCTGACCTGAAATCATCGCTTTCGGGTAGTCTTGCCCGATGAACTCGTGTATTCACGCCGCGGCGAGCCGCTGGCTGACCGTTGCCGGCCTTGCGCTCGGTGGTCTCTCGATCGCCAGTGCCGCCGTGCCGCCCGAGCGCCTGCGCGTGCCCCAGGGTTTCCAGATCGAGCTGTTGACCGATGCCGTGCCGAATGCGCTCGCGATGACCCTCGGCCGATTCGCCGGCGGCAAGGGCGTGGTCTACGTCGGCAGCCTGGGCGAGGGCAAGGTCTACGCGGTCGAGATCGATCAGGGCAAAGCACAAGGCGTGCACACGCTGATCTCGGGTCTCGAACTGCCGGCCGGCGTGGCCTATCGAAACGGGCAACTCTTCGTCTCGGCGGTGTCGAAGATCGTGCGCCTCGATGCCATCGACGACCGGCTGCAGAACCCGCCACCGCCGGTGCTGGTCATCGAACGCCTGCCGAGCGAAAGACATCATGGCGCCAAGTTCATCGGCTTCGGCCCGGACGGGCTGCTGTACGTCGGCGTCGGCGCGCCGTGCAACGTCTGCGTGCCCGATGCGGCGCACGGCCAGATCCTGCGCATGAAGGCCGATGGCAGCGAGCCGCAGGTGGTGGCGCGCGGGGTGCGCAACTCGGTCGGCTTCGACTGGAGCCCGCTCGACCAGTCGCTCTGGTTCACCGACAACGGCCGCGACTTGCTGGGCGACGATCTGCCCAGCGACGAACTGAACCACGCCACGCAGTCGGGCCAGGAGTTCGGCTTCCCATACTGCCACCAGGGCGACGTGCCCGACCCGGAGTTCGGCGCACGACGGCGCTGCGACGAGTTCGTCGCGCCGGCCGCCAAGCTCGGAGCGCACGTTGCGTCGGTGGGCATGCGCTTTTACGGGGGCAGCCAGTTCCCGGCCGAATACCGTGGCGGAATCTTCATCGCCGAGCACGGCTCATGGAACCGCAGCCGCAAGTCCGGCTACCAGGTTGCGCGCGCCGCGCTCGATGCACAGGGCCGGGTGCTGCGCGTCGAGCCGTTCGTGCAGGGTTGGTTGCAGGTCGATGGTGCGGGCCGCGAAACGGTGCTCGGCCGGCCCGCCGATGTGCTGGTGCTGCCCGACGGCTCGCTGCTGGTCAGCGACGACTTCGGCGGGGCGATCTACCGCGTGCGCTACGCGCCGTGAACCCCGATGACCAATCCGCCATGAGCACCTCGCCGATCCTGAACAGCAAGCCTCTCGGCATGCCCTGGGAGACGATCGACCCGTTCCTGTTCTGCGTCTACCACGACGACGCCTACCCGCGTGGCAACGCGCAACTGGGGCCGGACGCCTCGCTCGCGGGCCGTCAGATCGGCAACGACTTCGCCGGCAAGGACGGCTGGCGCATGTACCACGGCAGCGCCGTGCCGGGTTTCCCGGCGCATCCGCACCGCGGCTTCGAGACCGTGACGATCGTGCGCCGCGGTCTCATCGATCACTCCGATTCGCTCGGCGCCACCGCGCGGTTTGGCGGCGGCGATGTGCAGTGGCTCACGGCCGGCCGTGGCATCGTGCACGCCGAGATGTTCCCGCTGCTGGCCCGTGATCGCGCGAACCCGCTCGAGCTGTTCCAGATCTGGCTCAACCTGCCGGCGCGCAGCAAGCTGGTCGCGCCCCATTTCACGATGCTGTGGGCCGAGCAGATCCCGCACCGGCGTTTCGAGGACGACGCCGGCCGATTGACCGAGCTGAGCTGCATCGCCGGCAGCCTGGTGCCGATCGGCACAGACGCACCCCTTGCGCCCCTTGTGCCGCTTGCGCCGCCGCCCGATTCGTGGGCCTCGCAACCTGAATCCGACCTCGCGATCTGGACGCTGAAGATGCCACCCGGTGCGCGCTGGACGCTGCCCGCCGCGGCCGGCGCCTCGACGCGGCGCTGCCTCTACTTCTTCAAGGGCATCGGCGTGACGATCGCCGGCGAACACGTCCATCGGCACGCTGCAATCGAGCTGCGCGCAGGCGTGGCCGTCGAGCTCGTCAACGGCGATGCGACGGCGGAATTCCTGCTGCTCCAGGGCCGGCCGATCGGCGAGGCCGTCGCGCAGTACAGCCCGTTCGTGATGAACACGCGAGAGGAGTTGGAGCAGGCCTTCGCCGACTACCGCCGCACCGAGTTCGGCGGTTGGCCATGGCCCGATCAGGCACCGGTGCATGGCACGGCGCCGGAGCGCTTCGCGAAGCACGCCGATGGCCGCCTCGAGGCGCACCCGGCGTCAGTGCAGCGGTAACTCGATCAGGCCGGCCAGCGGCACGCGCGCGAGGCGCTCGCTGCTGGCGACGATGACGGCGCGTGAGGCGTGTGTCGCGAGGCGCGTCAGCGCCTCCATCAGGCCCGCGATCGACCGCGCATCGAGGCCGCCCGTGGGCTCGTCGAGCAAGGTCAACGGCCGGCCCGAGGCGAGCGCGGCGGCGAGCCACACCTTGCGCTTCGAGCCGGTGGAGAGCATGTACATCGGCTTGTCGATGTGCGGCGCCAGCGCGAAGCGATCGACCATCGCCTCCCACGCCGTCGCGTCGAAACCGGGGTCGCCCGCGCTCAGCAACATGCTGCATTCGCGTGCGGTGACGCGATCGAAGGCGTCGGTAGCGGGGTCGCACCAGAACACCTGGCGACGATAGGCCGCGGGATCGTCGGCGAGTGCCGTGCCGGCCAGCATCAGCCGACCGGCGGAGGCGGGCTGGTCGCCTGCGATCAGCCGCAGCAGCGTCGATTTGCCGCTGCCGGTGTCGCCGTGCAGCAGTGTCACGCCGGGGGCAATCGCGGTCGACCAGTCGGCGATGAGCGCGGGCTGATCTGCGGGCGTGAAGCTCAGGTGCTGTACGTGCAGCACGGTGGCGCGTGTCGGGGTCGTCATCGTTTCAACGGTACAGCGCCGCCAGTGTCTCGCGCAACCAGCGGTGGCCCGGGTTGTGGTTCATGCGCCAGTACCAGTGGGCCCAGATCTCGAGCGGTGGCAGGGCGATCCGCAGTTCCCCGATGACGAGCGGGAAGTTCTTCGCATAGCGCGCCGCCGGCCGCTGCGGGATGATCGCCGCGAGGTCGGTGCGGCACAGCACATCCGGCGCGGCGCCGTAGTGCGGCAAGGTCATTCGGATGTGGTCGCGCAGGCCGAGCCGCGTCAGCGCCTTCGCAGGCTCGGGATGGCTCAGCGAGACGAGGTAGTCGAGTTGCTGCAGCGACCGCTTCGTGCCCAGCGTGGCCGCCAGCGGATGAGCTTCGCGCGCGAGGATCACGTAGCGATCCGCGATCAGCCGCTCGTGCTCGGTGCCGCGCACGTCGGGCAGGTAGCCGAGCGCGAGGTCGATGCGGTTCTGCTCCAGCGCCGGCAACACGTCGTCGAGCGGCAGCTGTGTGGCCTCGATGCGCAGCTTGGGCGCGTGCTGGCCCAGGTGCTCCATCAGCACCGGCAGGAACTCGCCCTGGCCGAGGTCGCTCATGTGGAGCACGAATCGGCGTTCGGAGGTGAGTGGGTCGAATCGGTCGGTCTCGTCGAGCGAGGCTTCGACGATCGCCAGTGCGGCTTCGACCGAGTGCGCGAAGTCGTGCGCCCGTGCCGTCGGGACCACGCCGCCCGGCGCGCGCACGAACAGCGGGTCCTTCAGCTGCAGCCGAAGCCGCGTCAGGCCGTGGCTCACTGCGGGCTGCGAGAGGCCGATCTCCTCGGCGGCGCGCCGCACGTTGCGCGCCACGTAGACGGCGCGGAAGACGCGCAGCAGGTTCAGATCGAGTGGCTTTTGATCCATCAGACGAATTGCGTTCAAGAGGTTGATGTTATTGGCGAATTGCGCACGAGGTCGTAGATTTGCGGGAAACCAAGGAGACACCCATGCGAACCCAAGTTGCCATCGTCGGCGCCGGCCCGTCCGGCCTGTTGCTCGGCGCACTGCTGCACCAGGCCGGCATCGAGGCCGTGATCATCGAGCAGCGCAGCGCCGATTACGTGCTCGGCCGCATCCGCGCCGGCGTGCTCGAGCAGACGACCGTCGATCTGCTCGAACAGGCCGGCGTGGCCGGGCGCCTGCACCGCGAAGGCCTGCCGCACGACGGCACCGAGCTCGCATTCGACGGCCAGTTGCACCGCATCGATTTCTTCGGGCTCACCGGTCGGCGCGTCACCGTCTACGGCCAGACCGAGGTCACGCAGGATCTGATGCAGGCGCGCGCCGCCGCCGGACTGACGACCATCTACGACGCCGAGAACGTCAGCGTGCACGGCTTCGACGGCGCCTCGCCCAGCGTGCGCTACCGCAAGGACGGCCGCGACATCGAACTCATCTGCGACTTCATCGCCGGCTGCGACGGGTACCACGGCGTCAGCCGCGCGAGCGTGCCGGCCGGTGCGATCAGGACATACGAGAAGATCTACCCATTCGGATGGCTCGGCGTGCTCGCTGACGTGCCCCCGGCGCGCCACGAACTCGTCTACGCGAACCACGAACGTGGCTTCGCGCTGTGCAGCCAGCGCAGCCTCACGCGCAGCCGCTACTACGTGCAGACGTCGCTGGACGACAAGGTCGAGAACTGGACCGACGACGCGTTCTGGAGTGAACTGCGCCGCCGTTTGCCGGCGGAGGTGGCCGAGCAGGTCCGGACAGGCGTCTCGATCGAGAAGAGCATCGCCCCGCTGCGCAGCTTCGTCGCCGAGCCGATGCGCTTCG
>JBDUAG010000301.1:0-5266 GCA_040004785.1 Burkholderiales bacterium
TCGCTGACGCGCAGGCCGCTCGCGTACATCAGCTCCAGCATCGTGCGGTCGCGCAGGCCGAGCGGGCTCTCCACATCCGGTGCCGCGAGCAGCGTCTCGACCTGTGCCTCGCTCAGACTCTTCGGCACGCGCAGCGGCTGCTTCGCGCTGCCGAGCTTGAGCGTCGGGTCGGCCGTGATCAGCCGCTCGCGCACGGCCCAGCGAAAGTAGCGCTTGAAGACGGTCAGCCGCCGGTTGCTGCTGGTCGCCTTGCTGCCCGCGTGCCGCGTGACGCGGTAGGCGAGCAGGTCGGGTTCGGTGCTTTGATCGAGCGTGCGCGCGTGCTCGTTCGCGAGCCAGCCGGCGTAGAGCGTCAAATCGCGCCGGTACGCTGCCAGCGTGTTCTCGGCGAGGCCGTCCTCGATCCAGAGCGCGCCGATGAAATCATCGATGGCACGCGCACTGGTCTCGATGGCCGACTCGGTGGTCACTCCAGCGTCAGCTTCTGCAGCGCCACGACCTTCTTGTAGACCTCGTACTCGGCCGCGATCTGCGCCGTGAACTCGGCGGGCGAGTTGGCCACGATCAGCGAGCCGGTCTCTTCGATGCGCTTCTTCACGGCCGGGTCTTCGAGCGTCTTCTTGACGGCCGTGCTGATCTTGTCCACCACCTCCTTGGGCAGGCCCTTGGGCCCGTAGATGCCGTAGAAGGCCATGCGATTGACCGGCTCCAGCCCGACCTCCTTGAAGGTCGGCACGTTGGGCAATTGCGCGAGCCGCTGCGGCGCCGCGACGACGATGGCGATCAGCCGCCCGTCCTTGATGAACGGCAGCGCGGACGGCAGGTTGTCGAAGATCATCGGCACCTGGCCGGCCACCGTGTCGTTCAACGCCGGGCCGGCGCCGCGGTACGGGATGTGGGTGATGAAGGTGCCCGAGAGGTTCTTGAACAGCTCCATCTGCAGGTGGCCGATGCCGCCGGTGCCCGAACTCGCGAAGCTGTACTTGCCCGGGTTCTTCTTGATCTCGGCCAGAAAGCCCTTGTAGTCGCGCGCCGGGAAACTCGGGTGCACGGCGATCACGTTCGGCGTCGCCGCGACGTTGATGATCGGCGTGAAGTCGGTCAACGGGTTGTACGGCGTCTTCGGGTTGATCGCCGGGTTCGCGGCCACGGTCGAGACCGTCGCCATGCCGAGCGAGTAGCCGTCGGGCGCCGACTTGGCCGTGTCGTTCGCGCCGACGACGCCACCACCGCCGGCCTTGTTCTCGACGATCAGCGTCTGCCCGAGCGGGCCGTTGATCTTTTCGGCGACCACGCGCGCAACGATGTCGGTGGTGCCGCCCGGCGCGAACGGCACGACCAGCCGCACCGGCTTGTTCGGGTAGGCCTGCGCCCAGGCGCCGCCTGCGGCACTCAGCAGGGTCAGCACGCCGGCGGCGATCAGGATTCTGCGTTGCATGGGTTCGGTCTCCATCGAGGTTGCGGTGAACGAGGGCCAGTTTAGGGCCTCGCGGGCGCTGGCACACTCAGTCGATGTCGACCGCGCTGCTGCTGCTCCCGGATTTCCTGCTGATCGTGCTCGGCTTCCTGCTGTGCCGCCACACCGCGCTGAACCGCAGCGTGTGGGACGCGGTCGAGCGGCTCGTGTACTACCTGCTGTTCCCGGTGCTGCTGTTCAACTCGATCCTGAAGAGCCCGCTGCAACCGGCCCAGACGCTGAGTCTCGCCGCCGCCAGCGTCGGCACTGTCGTCTGCGGCATGGCGCTCGCGTTCGCGGTCGGGCGCTGGCCGGGTGTGGATGCTCGGCGCTTCGCCTCGGGCGCGCAGACCGCGTTTCGCTTCAACTCCTACATCGCGCTGGCGCTCGCCGAACGCCTCGGCGGATCGACCGGCCTGGCGTGGATGGCGCTCAGCATCGCACTGTGCGTGCCGCTGTGCAACGTCGCCGCGGTGTGGCCGCTGGCGCGCCACGGCGGGCATTCGTATGGCCGCGAGTTGCTGCGCAATCCGTTGATCCTGAGCACGCTCGCCGGGTTGATCGCGAACCTGCTCGGCCTGCGATTCCCGGACGCGGTGGCGACCACCCTGCAACGCATCGGCCTGGCCGCACTGCCGCTCGGCCTGCTTGGCGCGGGCGCCGGGCTGCGCCTCGGCGGGCTGAAGGACTCGCCGGGCCTGGCGGCCGCGCTGATGACGATCCGTCACGCGATCCTGCCGGCCGCGGCGATCGGCCTGACCGCGGCGCTTGCGTTGCCCGCCGAGCAACGCGCGATCGTCGTGCTGTTCGCGGCGCTGCCGACCTCGTCGACCTCCTACGTGCTCGCCGCGCGCATGGGCGGCGACGGCGCCTACGTGGCCGGGCTGGTGACGCTCTCGACGCTGCTGGGGATGCTCAGCATCCCGTTCTGGCTCGGTGTGCTGGGCAGCCTTCAGGCTGTCGGCTGAGAGGGCCGAGAAGCCATCAGAACATCGCCTTGAACTGTGCCCCCCAGGTGCGCGGCTCGTTGATGAAGCCCGTCAGGTTGTTGAAATCGATGGCGCCGGTGACGACCGTCTGGTTCGTGATGTTGCGCCCGAACGCCGCCACCTCGTACTTGCCGTCGGCCCACTTGTAGCCCACGCGCAGACCGCCGGTCAGCAAGGCTTTGCCGGTGAACTCGACCGACTCATAGAGAAAGAAGTTGACCCGGCTGCGGTAGCTCCAGTCGGTGTAGACGAAGTATTCGCCGCCGCTGGCCGTCGGGATGCCGTAGCGCAGGTTGACATTGCCAATCCAGCGCGGCGCGTTCGGCAGCTTGTTGCCATCGATCAGCGCCAGCCCGCCGGCGGTGAGCGGGTCCAGCACGGTGCACTGCGCGCAGACACCGACGGCCAGATCGGGATCCTTGATCTTCGTGTCGTTGAAGCTGCCGCTCACCGAGACCGACAGGCGCTCGGTCAGGTACGCGTCCAGGCTCGCCTCGAGGCCCTGGCCGACGGACTTCTTCGCGTTCAACAGCTGCGTCGAGTTGGAGCCGCCGCCCACTGCCGTCAGCTGCTGGTCCTTCACGGTGTAGTGGTACACGCTCAAGGACATGCGCGCACGCTTGTCGAAGAGGTCGGCCTTCACGCCGCCTTCGTAGGACAGGATGGTCTCGGGCCCGGCGGCCGTCTGCGCCGCGAAGGCGGAGGCGGGCTGGATGCTCGAGCCGCGGTAGCCGGTGGCCACACGGGCATACAGGTTCACGTCGGGCGTCAGCGAATAGGTGCCGGAGAGGTCCCAGCTGACCTTGGAGTCGCTGCGGCTGTCCGACAGGCCGCTGGTCGCGATCAGCGACGGGTCGGGCTGCGTCACCAGGTCCTTCTGGTCGTGCGTGTAGCGCAGGCCTGCACGCAGCTTGAGCAGCGGCGTCACGTCGTAGTTGGCCGAGCCGAACGCGGCCCAGGAGTCGTTCTTCTGTTCGGTGGGCACCATGCCCGTCTGCGCGCCGCCGGCCAGCGAGTCGTAGCTGTAGGCATCCATCTCGAACTTCTCGTGGAAGTAGTAGAGGCCCGCCTGCCACTTCAGCGCGCCCGGCGTCGCCGACTCGACCCGGAACTCCTGCGTGAACTGGCCGTGCCCGCGGATCGAGTCCGCGGTCTCGGACGGGAACAGGATCAGCCCCGGCCCCGACGGCGGCGCGAACGACGCGCCGTAGCCGCCATCGACATCGCCGCGGCTGAACGAGTGCACCGTCTCGAAGCCGCTGATCGAATACAGGTTCACCGTTCCGAGCGACCACTTCAGGCGCGCGCTGCCGCCGTAGGTCTGCAGCGTCTGCTCGTTCTTGCCGTCGATCGTGACGCTCGCCGGGTCGAAGCCGTCGACCAGGTCGTTGCTTCCCGGCTTGATGATGTTGGCGCGGAACAGCCGCGCGCTGCCCTTCAGGTCGCGCGCGTGCACGTTGAAGAGCGCACTGAAATCGCCCGCCGGCTTGTAGAGCAACTGCGCGCGCAGGGCCGAGTCGTCGTAGCCCTCGATCTTGTCGGTCTGCTGGACCGGCGCGCGGTTCGTGACCCAGTCGTCGCGGTGCTGGGTCTGCAGCGAGAGGCGCGCCGCCCACGCGCCGCCGAGGGGCAGGTTGAATGCGCTCTCCAGGCCGAGCGCGCCGAAGCGGCCGACCGTCGTGCTCACGTAGCCGTCCTGCTCCTGCGACGGTGCCACCGAGTTGAACTTGACGACGCCCGCCGGCGTGTTGCGCCCGAACAAGGTGCCCTGCGGGCCGGCGATGACCTCGATGCCGGCCAGGTCGAAGGCCGGAAAGCCCTTGAGGATCGGGTTCTCCTGAACCACGTCGTCATAGATCAGCGACACCGGCTGCGACGCGTTCAGGCGGAAGTCCGTGTTGCCGTAGCCGCGGATGTAGAAGCGCGGAAAGGCGCGGCCGAACGACGACTCGATGTTCAGGCTCGGCACCCGCCCCGAGAGCGCGCGAACGTCCTCGCCCGACGAGTTGAGGACATCGAGCTTGTCGCCGCTCAGCGTCGAGATCGAACTCGGCACGTTCTTGATGTTCTCGGTGCGACGCTCCGCCGTCACGGTGACGGCCTGCAGCGTGCCGACCGGCGCGGGCGCGGTGTCGGGCTTCGCGTCTTGCGCGAAGGCCGGGTGCAGCGGCAGCCCGAAGGCCAGGCTCATCGTCAGCGAGAGGGTCGAACGGTTCATCGAGAGGCCCTGAGCGAGTGGTGTTGCACCCGTTTCAGCAAGCCCCATGCCCACGGGGAAACCCCAACTCAGGGCGCCGGCACACCCTCGCGCCACGTCGCCCAGTTCGCGACGATGTCGTTCACCAGCACGCCGCCGACCAGGACCAGGTTCTGCGTTGCGGGCATGAAGCCGCCCGAGGCGCCGGTGGTGGACGCAAGCAGCGACGCATGCGCCGTCTGCCCCGGATGGGGGCGGTCGAAATTCGATCCGGTGCGCAGTACCGCGAGGCGCTTCAGATCGACCTTGCCCGCCGCAGCCGCGCGCTCCAGCGCGTTGTAGGTGGCGTTGTCTTCCTGCTGCGTCGTGCAGTAGACGCCCTTGCCGTCGGTGAGCAGCTTCGTCCACGCGCGCGCGTGCTCGCCGAGGCGGTGGCCGTGCCACCAGGTGTCGCCGCCCAGCGTGTCGCACTGGACGACGCGCGGCGGCTGGTTCGCTGGCGGCGTCTTGTAGAGGGCCCGGTAGGCGCGGGCCTTGTCGTTGTCGGCGAGCTTGACGTCACGCGTCAACGCGAGCGCCTTCTGCAGCAGGGCTTCGTCGAGTTGCGCGACCTCGGTGTGGTAT